>JAAZOO010000118.1 GCA_012797715.1 Geobacteraceae bacterium
CGTCAGGGCCTGGTAGCAGGCATAGTGGTAGGTCCCGATATATACCGGCGACGCGGGAATCATCACCGCCACCACCAGCAGCACCATGATGAACAGGGACGCCGTGACCGGAAGGGCGATGCCGAAGGAACGGAGCAGGAGGTCGATGGGCCAGACCGCCGCTGCCCAGATAACGGCCGATGACGCAACAAGACCCGACAGGTTCCCGGGCCGTGACGAGAGGCGGACCCCGCCGATGAACGATCCGAGCAGCGGTATCGCCTTCGCCCCGAAGGCGGCGGGAAAGGGTTTCAGCAGGCGCCCTGCCAGATGGATCGTGGCGGATGTCCTTCTTTTCAGGAGCACAAGAAAGCCGACAATCGCCAGGTAGGCGGCCGCAGTCACGTATCCGCCCGTCACCAGGGCGGTCCTGACTCCCTCGCTCTCCCCGGGAAGGCGGAGGGTAAAGAGCGTCGCCATCAGGATGCAGAGAACGGCGCACCCGTCGAACAACCGGTCCAGAACCAGGGAAGCGAGCACCGTCCCCTTGTCGATCCCCTCCCGCTCGCCGAGCACGTACACCCGCACCAGTTCACCGATCCGCGCCGGCAACAGGTTGTTGGCCATGTAGCCGATGGACACGGCCGCGAACAGGTTGCCCATGGAGGTGTTCTTTTCCTCCGCCAGCAGCAGCTTCCAGCGGTATGCCCGCACATAGTAGCTGAACAGGGTGGAGGCTACGGCCGGAACCAGAAAGAGGGCGTCCATGGACCGCAGCGCCGCCAGCAGTTTGGTGAAATCCATGGACCGGAACAGGAGCGCCAGGAAGAAGAGGCTTATCCCCGTGCCGATCCAGAAGTGACGGGAGCGCCGGCTCCCCGGTTGCCGGGTATCGGCCGTGACATCCCCCTTCCGCGGCCCGGCCGTCTCCCCCCCTCCGTTTGGTGCATCGACCCTATTCATCATGACAGGTCGCGAGCGCGCAACCCCGCAATACCTCGCGGCAGCGCTCCACATCGCGGCGGATGGCTTCGGTAAGGGCATGGACGTCGGGAAACTCCCTCTCATCACGGATTCTGTCGATAAAATGGACGCGCAGTCTCCTGCCGTAGAGATCCCCGTCAAAATCCACGATATGGGCCTCGACAGTTACCTTCGACCCGTGAAAGGTGGGATTGTCGCCCACATTGCACGCGCCGTCCAAGACCCACCCGTCTCCCTCCACCTTGACCGCATAGACGCCCGGAAGCGGAAGGATTTCTTCCTCCACCCGGACATTGGCGGTGGGAAACCCTATGCCCCTTCCGCGGTGGAAGCCGTGAACGACCACCCCGCCGACGGAAAAATGACGCCCCAGCAGCTGTGCCACGCCCCGGACATCCCCGAGCGTGATCCTCTCCCGAATGGCGCTGCTGCTGAATCCGGTCTCGCCGTCGCCTATCTGTTCGAGCATCTCCACGCCGAATCCAAGCTCCTCGCCCAGGCGGCGCAGAAGGCGCACATCCCCTTCCCGGTTCCGTCCAAACGCGTAATCATACCCGATGATGAGCCTCCGCATGGCGAGCCTGCCGGACAGGATCTCCCTCACGAACCGTTCCGCGGAAACGGCGGCGAACTCACGGGAAAAGGGGATAATGACGAGATACTCGATCCCCGATTCCCCGATGAGCCTCTCCTTTTCGGCATACGTGGTGATCAGACGGAAGTCGCGGTCGGGGGCGAGCACCTTCAGGGGGTGGGGAAAGAACGTCACCACCACCGAAACCCCGCCGGACTCCCGTGCGGCACGGCGCACCCTGCGGAAGATCTCCCGGTGCCCCAGGTGCACGCCGTCGAAGTTGCCGACGGTCACGACGGCTCCGGAGATACTGCCGGGAAGCTCTTCCACGTCTCTGTAAATAATCATGTCAAGCCCGTGCGGCGGCATCCGCCGCCCTCTTCTTTCCAAATAAACAGGCCACCCACACGCTTACCTCGTACATGAGGTAGAGGGGAACCATCACAACGAACATAGTCACCAGGTCGGCGTGAAAGGCGGCGATGATTGCGCTCGCGAGAACCGCGTACTTCCTGTTGCGGGCCAGGAAGCTCCCGCTGACGAGGCCGAAGCGCGACAGGAGCAGGGTCACGACGGGCAGCTCGAAGATCAGGCCGAAGACCAGAATCAGGCGGAGGCAGAAGTTCACGTAGGCGCTGAGGCTGAACCAGCTCCGCAACCCCTCGCTTTCGTAGGAGAGGGAAAAGTTGATGATCACCGGCCAGATGACTACCAGGAAGAACAGCGCTCCAACGCAGAAGCTGACCGTCCCCGCGGAGACGAACGGCACAGCCAGCCGCCTCTCCCGAGCCGTGAGTCCCGGAGCGACAAACCGCCACACCTGCAGGAACACGACCGGAAGCGCGATGACAAACCCCAGGATAAGCGCCACCTTGCACTGGACGAAAAACGCCTCCAGCGGGGCGTTGTAGTATAGATTGCGTTTTACGACGGAAACCTGATCCCCCTTTTCCGGGTCATAGCGGGCATACAGGGACGGATAGCGCTTCTTCATCTCCCCGTAGACACGCGTCTTCAGGTCGCTGAGATAGGTGCGCCCCGTCAGGGGGCGCTCGATGAACGACAGGAACTGCCCGGAGATATTCCAGGCTATCCCCGTGCCGATGACAACCGCTCCAATGATGATGATGAGCCTCTTGCGCAGCTCGACCAGGTGCCCGATAAGCGGCAGAATCTTTTCATCATGCATAGTCGTGCCGCCTCCCGCAATTTCCTTTCCGGTATCCCGTCAGTATACCGAAAAACGTCAAACCTTAGCATAGCGCCGCACTGGTGCGCAACCGCTTTCACCTCCTCCTGCCCGGCCGTCCCGGCCGCACCCCCTTCTTCCTGCCACGCTTCGGGACTCCCGGCCGAGGAAGGTGACGGCCCGGCCCCCCCCGCCCTTCCCTGACGGAAACCGCACGCCCCGCTTCGTCCTCCAGAGAGAGATCGATGCGCTTCTGTGCCCTGCTGACCCCGTCCACCCGCACCCGCACGCAATCGCCGATGCGGAAACGGCGGCCGCTCCGTTCGCCCAGAAGGGCATGCTCCTTCTCCAGGAGACGGTAGAAGTCATCCGGGAGCACCGTCAGGTGCACGAGCCCTTCCACCAGCAGTTCGGACAGCTCAACGAAAAAGCCGTAGGAGGCAACGCCGGTGATGAATCCGTCGAACACGTCACCGACGCGGTCCTCCATATACTGAAGCCGCATCGTTTCCACAATCTCCCGCTCCGCATCCATGGCCGTGCGCTCCCGCTGGCTCGACTGCTCCGCGATCTCCGGCAGCCGTGCGGCAATTCTCTTGGCGTCCCGTTTCCTCAGACCGCCCCCCAGGGACTCCTTCAGGATGCGGTGCACCACCAGATCCGGGTAGCGGCGTATGGGAGAGGTGAAATGGAGGTAGCAGGGAGAGGCAAGGCCGAAATGACCAATATTTTCAGCATCGTAGCGCGCTTGCCGCATGCAGCGCAGGAGAACCTGGTTCACCATCCTTTCCTCGGGCCTGCCGCTCACCTCCGCGAGCAGTCGCTGGAGCTCCCCCGGCGCAACACTCCCCCCGCCCATCCGGAAAGAGAGGCCCAGCGGCTTGATGAATTCCCGGAAATCCTTCAGTTTCTGCGGATCAGGCGGTTCATGAACGCGGTAGATGCAGGGGAGCTCCCGTTCCGTCAGAAAGGCAGCCACCGCCTCATTGGCGGCCAGCATGAATTCCTCGATGATACGGTGTGCCAGATTCCTCTCGGCCCTGCCGATGGATTCCGGCCTCCCCTGGAGATCCAGGACGATCTCCGGCTCCGGAAGGTCGAAGTCGATGCTCCCCCTCCGCCTCCTTTTTTCGGAAAGCCTCACGGCGAGCTCCTCCATGGTCCGCAGGCCGTCGAGCAGCCCGCGGTGGCGCGCCGTGGTCCCGGGGTTGCCGTCCTCCAGAATCTCCTTGACCTCGGTATAGGTCAGCCGCTCGTCGCTCCTGATGACGCTGAGGTAGAAACGGGTCTCCCCAGCCTCGCCCTCCTCGTCGAACAGCATCTCCGCCGTGAGCGCCAGCCGATCCACCCGCGGGTTCAGGGAGCAGATTCCGGTGGAAAGCTCTTCGGGGAGCATGGGAATGCAGCGGTCGGGGAAATAGACCGACGTTCCCCGGCTGAACGCCTCCCGGTCCAGGGGAGAACCCTCGGGCACGTAGTGGGAGACGTCGGCGATGGAGACCAGGAGACGGATACGGTTTCCCTCCCTCCGCACCGACACGGCGTCGTCGAAGTCGCGGGCGCTCTCTCCGTCGATGGTGACGGTCGTCTCGCCCCGCAGATCGACACGCCCTTCCCGATCCGCATCCGTCACGGCGGAAGAAAGGGAACGGGCGGCGGCGCGCACGTCGTCGGGAAAAAGAGGTGACAGGCCGTATTTCCGGATAATGATCAGGGTCTCCACGTCCGGGTCATCGGCCCGGCCCAGGACCTCTATCACCCGCGCCCGCGCCCCGCGCCCCGCCTCGGGGTAGCGGGTTATGGCAGCGACAACCACCTCCCCGCCGCGGGCATTCCCCCGATCCCCGGCAGAAACGGCAAATTCGCAGGTGATTCGCCGGTCATGGGGGAGGATGACCCCTCCGGCGCCGGCCGCCTCATACAGGCCCACTATGGTGGTGTACCCCCGCTCCAGGGTCTCGATGATCCTCCCCTCGCGCCTGCCGGAGCCCCGCTGCGCCGTGAGCTCCACCCTGACACGGTCCCCATGCATGGATTCCCGCAGATAGCGGGCCGGGATGAACACATCGTCGCCGCCCCCGTCGGGAGCCACGAACCCGTAGCCGTCCCGGTGGCAGGAAAGCTTTCCCGTCACTGTGGGTCGTTTCATCATTTCTCCCTGATGTTGAAGAGGCAAAAGGTAACGTCCCCGTGGTACAGGGGGATGCGGGGGGGATTTTTTCCCGTGGGTCGAATCCCCCCTGTTTCAACGGGGAGTGAGGCCGAAGGCCCTTACCTGGTAAGCTGCCGGTACTTGATGCGGTGGGGCTGGTCCGCGGCAGCGCCGAGGCGTGCCCTGCGGTCCTCTTCGTATTCGGACCAGTTCCCCTCGAACCAGACGGTTGTGCTGTCCCCCTCAAAGGCGAGGATGTGCGTGGCGATGCGGTCCAGGAACCAGCGGTCGTGGCTGATAACCACGGCGCACCCCCCGAAATTCTCCAGGGCCTCTTCCAGGGCGCGCATGGTGTTCACATCCAGATCGTTGGTGGGTTCGTCCAGGAGCAGCACATTGGCCCCTTCCTTGAGCATGCGGGCCAGGTGAACCCGGTTGCGCTCTCCGCCGGAAAGCATGCCGACCTTTTTCTGCTGATCGGAGCCGGAGAAGTTGAAGCGGGCCGTGTACGCCCGGGAATTGACCTGGCGATTGCCGAGCTGCAGGGTGTCCTGGCCGTCGGAGATCACCTCCCAGATAGTCTTCTCCGGATCGAGCGCATCGCGGCTCTGGTCCACGTAGGCCAGCTTCACGGTGTCGCCGACCCGGATGACGCCGCTGTCGTGCGTTTCCTGGCCGGTGATCATGCGGAACAGGGTGGTCTTGCCCGCTCCGTTGGGACCGATAACCCCCACGATGCCGCCGGGAGGCAGGGAAAAGGACATGCCCTCTACCAGGAGACGGTCTCCGTACCCCTTGCTCACCCCTTCCGCCTCCACCACCACCTTGCCCAGCCGCGGCCCGGGCGGAATGTATATCTCCAGGTCCTTCGCCCTCTTTTCACCCTCCTGGACCAGCAGTTCCTCATAGGAGGTGATGCGCGCCTTTCCCTTGGCGTGGCGCCACTTGGGGGACATGCGAATCCACTCCAGCTCCCGCTGCAGGGTCTTGCGGCGCTCACTCTCGGATTTCTCTTCCCGCCGCAGGCGCTCTTCCTTCTGCTCCAGCCAGGAGGAGTAATTCCCCTTCCACGGGATCCCCTCCCCCCGGTCCAGTTCCAGAATCCAGCCGGCCACGTTGTCCAGGAAATACCGGTCGTGGGTCACGGCGATGATGGTACCGGGATAGCGCTGGAGGTGGTGCTCCAGCCATGCCACCGTTTCGGCGTCCAGATGGTTGGTGGGCTCGTCCAGGAGGAGGATGTCGGGCTGCTGGAGCAGGAGTCGGCACAGAGCCACCCGCCGCCTCTCGCCGCCGGAAAGTGTCGCGCACTTCGTCTCGGGGGGAGGGCAGCGCAGGGCGTCCATGGCCATCTCCAGGCGCGAGTCCAGGTCCCAGGCATTCAGGGCGTCCAGCTTTTCCTGCACCTCGGCCTGACGCTCGCACAGGGCGGCCATCTCGTCGTCGGACATGGGTTCGGCGAAACGCTCGTTGATGCGGTTGAACTCATTCATGAGATCGACCGTTCCCTGCACCCCTTCCTCCACGACCTCCCGCACCGTCTTGTCCGGGTCCAGGTGCGGCTCCTGCTCCAGGAAGCCGACCGTCATCCCGGCGGAAAGGATGGTCTTGCCGATGAAGTCCGTGTCCACCCCGGCCAGGATGCGGAGCAGGGAGCTCTTGCCCGAACCGTTGAGGCCCAGCACTCCTATCTTGGCGCCGTAGAAATAGGACAGGGAAATATCCTTCAACACCTGCCGCTTGTCGTAAAACTTGCTCACTCCCATCATCGTGTAGATGACCTTCTTGTCGTCGATGCTCATTGTTCTTTCACCCCGTGCTGTATGATTGACCCGCGGCCCGGTTCCGGCCGCGCCGATTGACTGCCCGGTCGTTTACTGGTATGTATAGGAAAAATTCCAAAGGAAATTCCCATGCAATTCCCCCACATCGACCCGGTATTCCTGCGTATCGGACCCCTCCAGTTCCGCTGGTACGGTCTCATGTATATCATCGGTTTCGCCGCCGCCTATTTTCTGGCCCGCTCCGAAGTGAAACGGAAGAGCCTTTCCCTGACCACGGATGACATCTCTGACCTGATTTTCTATCTGGCGGTCGGCCTGATCCTGGGCGCCCGGCTCGGATACGCCCTGTTGTACAACTTTTCCTTCTATTTTGCCAACCCCCTGAAGGTATTCGCGGTATGGGAAGGGGGAATGTCCTTCCACGGCGGCCTCGCCGGCACCGCTATCGCGTCCTTCTGGTTTTCGCGCAGAAAAAAGATCGACTTCCTCCAGGTCGCCGACCTCATAACACCGGCCGCTCCCATCGGACTGGGGCTCGGCCGCCTGGGCAATTTTATCAACGGAGAGCTGTACGGCCGGGTCACCGATATGCCGTGGGGCATGGTCTTTCCCTACGCAGGCCCCCTTCCCCGCCATCCCTCCCAGCTCTACGAGGCGATTCTCGAGGGCCCGGTGCTGTTCTTCTTCATCCTGCTGACCCGCCGCTCCGGTGCGCCGGCAGGAATCGCCCTTTGGACCTTTCTCGCCCTGTACGGCCTGTTCCGCACGTTTGTGGAATTTTTCCGGGAGCCGGACCAGCAGGTGGGGTATCTCTTCGAGTTCTTTACCATGGGCCAGATGCTGAGCATCCCGCTGTTTTTGTTCGGAACGGCCATGGTCATTCTCTGGTTCCGCAAGAAATCCGCCACAAAGCCGTAGGGCCGGGTCCGCTCCGCCCCGGGCGCACCGTCCCCCCCCGCTCTTCCGGCAGTGCACGACGGGCGCCCTACCGCAGCTTCTTCCACATCTCCAGGACATTGAAGCCCTTGGACCTGCGGTACGTCACCACATCCATCATGCACCTGATAATGAAAAGGCCGCGTCCGTGCTCCCCGCACCCGTCAGCGTCCGGCTCTCCCACGGCATCCAGGTCGAAGCCCCGCCCCTGGTCGTACACCCGGATGCGGAGCTCATGGTCCGAAATGGCGAGGGAAATATGCACGGTCTTGTGCGGGTCATCGTCGTGGGCATGGAGAATCGCGTTCGACATGGCCTCGGTCAGCACCACATTGAGCTGATCGGCCAGCGCCTCCCGTCCGCCCCCCTCTTCTTCCAGCTCACGGGCAAGGGCTTCCCCAATCCTCCCGATCAATCTCAGGTAGCGCGTCTGGTTCGGCACCCGGATATCAAGCTCGATGGTATTTCTTCCCATGACGACCTCGCTGTGGAGAAAGATCCCCGAATCCCCCCACCGTCACCCGCGGGCCTGACCCTCGGAAAAGGAAGCTAGCGCCTCCCGTACACCTTCATGGATATCGAAAACCCTGTGGAGGCGGGTCAGCTCGAACATGGACCGCACCTGCTCCTGGAGGCCGGACAGGGTGAGGCGGCCTCGATGGGAAACGGAGTTCTTGAATCCCGAGACCAGCGCGCCGAGCCCCGAGCTGTCAATGAAGCGCACACGGCTGAGATCCACCAGCACGTTTTTCGCCCCGGCCGCGAAGGACTCCTGTATCGCCCCTTTCAGACTATCCGAATTATGGGCATCGAGCCTCTCGTTCAAGGGTGTGAGAATGGTCACACCGGATTGTTCCGTAACGGCTATCTCCATGACACCGCATCTCCTTGGAAAATACCTGGATCAGTCAATCTTCATCACCACCAGCGAGATATCGTCTTGAAGCGCGCCGTCACCGGAAAAGGCGCGCGCCTCCGCAAGCACGCCGTCGATGAGGGCCTCGGGAGCCGCGCCGCGGTTGGCATGCACGGCACGGCAGAGCCGCTCGCGGCCGAAAAGCTCGCCGGAGCCGTTCCTGGTTTCGGTTATACCGTCCGTGTACAGGACAAGAATGTCCCCCTCCTGGAGCCGGATGCTCTTTTCCTCAAAGACCACCCCCTTCATGACCCCGAGTATCATGCCGTCGGCATCCAGGTCCACGCACCCCTCCGCTCCGCAGCGGAGGAGGAGCGGCGGGTTGTGCCCGGCACTGGCGTAGGAGAGGAGGCGGGTGTCCGTGCTGTACTTGGCGTAGAACATGCTGAGGAAGAGCTCCGTGCGGGTCAGGTCGTCATAGAGCAGCTCATTGAGCACGGCAAGGGCATCCCCTGCATCCCCGGCCCGGTAGGCATGGGCGCGGAGAACGCTCCGCGTCTCCACCATGATGAGGGCCGCTCCCAGGTCATGACCCGAGACATCGGCGATCACCAGGTCGAGAGTGGATTCGTCCCATCGAAAAAAATCGTAGTAGTCGCCGCCGACCTGATGGGCGGGGAGGGAGCGGCAGGCAATGCGCACCCCCAGCAGGCCGCGGGGAACCTCCGGCAGAAGCAGGAGCTGAATGCGCCGCGCCGTTTCAAGCTCGCGGGCAAGTGCGCTGTCGGCACACTCACCGGCCACGCGGCCTGTTGTAGGGTCCATACCGTACCTCCCGTTTGATGAGGAACCATGCCGTGGTGCCGTCATGAAACCACGGACCTGCCGGATGGTGGGAAAGCCGGAAGGGCCTTTCCCGTTCCTTCACAGCAGCGCGGAAATCTTCAGAATCCGGTCAACCGTCTCGTCAGGCAACGGAGAGGAAGCCACCTCCCCACACCCTCCGCCGGCAGAAAAAGGTCCGAGGCCGTCCCGCTGCCGGGCGAAGAGATCATCCGGTCGTGCGGTACCCGGAGCTGCTCGTCCGTTCGGCCCTCCGGACGGCCCATAATACCCGTTTCCGGACGCGTTGCGTGAAAAAAAATGGAGGGGAACTCCCGCCTCCTCGCCAGGTCCGGGAAAACGGCGCGGTCGTACCGGAGGGAAAACGGCACCTGGCTCCCCACGAGGCGCACGGACGTTGTCCGCTCACCGTATGCGGCAGGGTCCAGCAGGGCCTGGAGAGGATGCCGTTCCATGGAAAAACCTTTGCGCGGCACGGGGAAACGGTGTGGACGGGCCTCGTATAATCAATTGACGATCCTACCTATTTGTGATAGTTTTTTTCAATATTTTACGCGCATCACGAGACCGTTCCCTGTCGTTCATTGTACCGATTTTTTCCGAAATACCCAGTCCCTTCCTCCGGAAGCATCGGAAACGGATGCAGACACGGCAATCTTCTCTAGCAGCATTCCGATAACCGTCGCATGAAACAACCCTAACCAATCCAGACAGCACCGCGGAGAACCCCGTACGAAAGAGCTCCCTTCTCCTCCCTGTCTGGTTTTTTCTGCCGGACTATCCGATGAACATCGCTCCTGTCATGCTCGCCCTCTCTCTGTTGCTGGTTCCTGCCTGCAGCCACGGCGGTCCAACCCGAAATCCGGACATCACCGGGGCTTCCGACAGGATGGTTGCGACAAAGAAGGCGTCGCGCGGCCTCTACATCTACTCCCTGTCACGCCTCCGCACCCTGGAGGGCGATCCCGAGGGAGCCCTGATGCTGCTCAGGGAAGCACTCACCGAAGACCCCCGGTCGCCCTTCCTCCACCGCAAGGTGGCGGAGGCATCCCTGAAGCTCAACAAGCCACAGGAAGCCATCGACGCCTGCGAAACAGCGTTGGGGTTCGATCCGGACTACCGTCCCGCCCACATGCTCCTGGGCATGATCCTGGCCGCCATGGGGATAGACAAGGAGGCGATCCCCCACTTCACCAGGTCCCTGGAACTGGCGCCCGACAAGGAAGACGCCTATATCAACCTGGCGGTTTCCCACCTCAAGGTGTACGAGTACGAAGAGGCGGTCACGGTCCTGAAAAAGCTCCTGAAGGTTGCCCCCGATTCTCCGGTGGGATACTACTACCTGGGCAAGGCCTACGACCGGATGAAACTGAATCGCGACGCCTCCGCCTACTACCGGAAGGCGGTCGAACTGAAGCCCGACTTCGAGCAGGCCATGATCGATCTGGGCCTTTCCCTGGAAGAGGAGGGTCTCTTCGACGAGGCAGGGAAAATCTATCGCGAAGCCCTCGCCGTCAACCCGTCGAACCTCACCGTGACCCAGCATCTCATTCAGCTCTATATCCGCCAGGAGCAGCTGGAAGAAGCTCTCGAGCTCCTCCAGACCCTCCCGGTCCAGGGGACGGAGGGACGGGAGGTCCGGCGCAAGATGGGCCTCATCTATCTGGAACTGGAACGGTACGACGAGGCAATCCGGGAATTCACCACCCTCCTTTCCCAGGATCCCCAGGCCGACTCCATCCGGCTCTACCTGGCAACCGCCTATGCGGAGAAAAAGGAGTTTGAACGCGCAATAGGGGAATTCTCCTCGATTCCCAAAACCTCCCCCGTCTACTTCGATGCGCTGGGCCAGCTCGCCTTTCTGTACAAAGAAAAAGGGGAGCCGGAGAAGGGGATATCCCTCCTGAAGGAGGCCATAGCCGCCCATCCGGACAAGCCTGAACTGCACCTCTACCTGTCCGGCATCTACGAATCCCTGGAACGGAACCTGGAGGCCCTGAAGGTGCTCACCGACGTGGATGCCGCCTTCCCTTCCAATCCGGCCATCCAGTTCCGCATCGCCGTCCTCTTCGACAAGACCGGCGACCGGAACTCGAGCATCGCCCGCCTGAAGAAGGTTCTTGTCCTGACGCCCGACGACCCGCAGGCGCTGAATTACCTGGGATATACCTACGCTGAAATGGGGATTCACCTGAACGAGGCCCTGGGGTACCTGAAAAAGGCCGTATCCCTCCGCCCCGATGACGGATACATCCGCGACAGCCTGGGCTGGGTCTATTTCAAGATGAAGCGCTACGACGAAGCCGTGGCCAACCTGGAAAAGGCCGTGGAGCTCTCCGAAGACGACGTCACCATCCTTGAACACCTTGCGGAGGCCTATGCCGCCAGGAAGGACTATCGCCGCGCCCTCTCCACCCTGCAGCGGGCGCTCAAACTGGACCCGGACAACAGGTCCATCGCCGAAAAGATCAGAAAACTCAAGAGCGAGACGGGTGGAAAATGAGGAGATGGTCTTGCATCCTCCTGCTCCCGGCCGCGTTAGCGCTGCTCCTCACGGCGTGCGACGGCAGCTCCCCTCCTCCCTCGCACCGCTCCCGCGGGCCGGGAAAACCCGCTTTTGGCGACACGCTGGTGGAGGGAACCATCGGCGAACCGTCCAACCTGATACCGATCCTCGCATCGGACAGCGCATCCTTCGACGTGGCGGCGCTCGTCTATAACGGACTGCTCAAATACGACAGGAACCTGAACCTTGTGGGTGACCTGGCACACTCCTGGGAGGTATCGCCGGACGGCCTGACCATTACCTTTCATCTGCGCCGCGGCGTGAAATGGCACGACGGCGCCGATTTCACCTCCCGGGACGTCCTCTACACCTACCGCGTCACCATCGACCCCCGGACACCCACCGCCTATGCCGAAGACTTCCGGCAGGTCACAAAGGCGGAAGCCCCGGATCCCTACACCTTCCGGGTCACCTATGGCAGGCCCTTCGCCCCGGCCCTCGCCTCCTGGGGAATGCCGATTCTTCCCGCCCACCTGCTGGAAGGGAAAGACATCACCCGAAGCCCCCTCTCCCGCAATCCGGTCGGAACCGGTCCCTACCGCTTCAAGGAATGGATAGCCGGACAGAAGGTCGTCCTTGAATCCTTCCACCAGTACTTCGAGGGACGTCCGTTCGTCGATCGCTACGTCTACCGCATCATCCCCGACACATCCACCATGTACATGGAACTGAAGGCTGGCGGGCTGGACATGATGTCCCTTACCCCTGTCCAATACCGGCGCCAGACCGAGACACGGGAATTCACGTCCCGCTTCAACAAATACCGCTACCCGTCCTCGACCTATGTCTACCTGGGCTACAACCTGCGGAACCCCCTTTTTGCCGACAAAAGGGTGCGCCAGGCCATTACATGCGCCATCAGCAAGGACGAGATCATCCAGGGAGCGCTCCTGGGCATGGGGCAGGCGGCGCACGGGCCCTACAAGCCGGGCGCCTGGCAGTACAACTCCACGGTAAAGGACTTCGGCTTTAATCCGGAAAAGGCTCGAACACTTTTGGCGGAAGCGGGATGGAAACGCGGGTCGGACGGCATGCTTGTAAAGGACGGCCGGCCGTTTCGATTCACGGTGCTGACAAACCAGGGCAACGAGCAGCGCCTGAAGACGGCGCAGATTATCCAGCAGCGCTTGAAAAAAATAGGAATCGACGTCAAGATACGGGTCTTGGAATGGTACTCTTTCATCACCCATTTCATCGACAAGAGAAACTTCGAAGCGGTCATCCTAGCCTGGACCATCACGCAGGATCCCGACATCTACGATGTCTGGCACTCCACCAAGACCGGGCCTAAGGAACTGAACTTCATCAACTTCAGGAACGCCGAGGTGGATGGCCTCCTTGAAGAGGGGAGAAGGACCTTCGACAGGGAAAAGAGGAAAAAGTGCTACTACCGCATCCAGGAGATCCTGGTCGAAGAGCAGCCCTATACCTTCCTCTACGTGCCTGACGCCCTGCCGGTGGTCAGCGCCCGTTTCAGGGGCATCGAGCCGGCGCCCGCGGGCATATCGTACAACTTTATCAGGTGGTACGTGCCAAAGGAAGAGCAGGTGCATCCATGATAGCGTACCTCGCAAAACGCATCCTGATGCTGATTCCGCTGCTCATCGGCATCACCCTCATCACCTTCGCGGTGATCCACCTGGCGCCCGGAGAGCCGGTGGACATGCAGATCTCCATGAGCCCTAAGGTCTCGGCCGAGGCGCGC
>JAAZOO010000119.1 GCA_012797715.1 Geobacteraceae bacterium
CCTTGGAGCCGAGGCCGTAGCGCCCTCCCACCACCAGGGGGCTGGAGGCGAAAGCGGCCGGAACGGCGGCCCGGGCCTCGTTCAGGGCGCAGACCACGTCCAGGTAGAGGGGCTCGCCCAGGGAGCCCGGCTCCTTGGTCCGGTCGAGCACGGCGATCTTCTTTACGCTCGCCGGGAGCGCGGCCACCAGCGCCTTCGCCGGGAACGGCCGGTACAGGCGGACCTTAACCACCCCCACCTTCTCTCCCTTGGCCGAAAGCGTCTCCACGGTCTCGTGGACCGTATCGGCCCCGGAACCCATCAGCACGATGACCCGCTCCGCGTCGGGAGCGCCCACGTAGTCCACCAGGCCGTAGCGGCGGCCGGTGATGGCGGCAAAGCGCTCCATCTCACCCCGGACCACCTCCGGCGCTGCCAGGTAGAAGCGGTTCACGGTCTCCCTCCCCTGGAAGTAGACGTCCGGATTCTGGGATGTGCCGCGGATCACCGGATGGTCCGGGGAGAGCGCCCGCCGCCGGTGCTCGGCTATCAAACCGTCGTCCAGCATGGCGCGCATCTGGTCGAAGCTCAGCTCTTCCACCTTCTGCACCTCGTGGGAAGTACGGAAGCCGTCGAAGAAGTGGAGGAACGGCACCCGGGAGCGGAGGGTGGCGGCCTGGGCGATGAGGGCGAAGTCCATCACCTCCTGAACGTTGTTGGAGGCAAGCATGGCCCAGCCGGTGGAGCGGCAGGACATGACGTCCGAATGGTCCCCGAAGATGGAGAGGGCCTGGGCCGCGATGGCGCGGGCCGAGACGTGGAAGACCGTTGGCGTGAGCTCGCCGGCGATCTTGAACATGTTGGGGATCATCAGGAGCAGACCCTGGCTGGCGGTGAAGGTGGTGGTAAGCGCCCCGGCCTGGAGCGCGCCGTGGACCGCGCCGGCGGCGCCGGCCTCGGACTGCATCTCGGTCACCAGGGGGACGGTCCCCCAGATGTTCTTTTCGCCGTGAGCGCTCTTGATGTCGGAGAGCTCCCCCATGACCGAGGAGGGGGTGATGGGGTAGATGGCAATCACTTCGCTGGTGGCATGGGCCACGTGGGCCGCCGCGGTATTTCCGTCGATAACTGCTTGTCTGTGCATGGTTCTTTCTCCTTCAGTCCGGTCGTTGCCGGGGTTATGTGCATGACGCCGAAAGGTTGAGGATGTTTTGCGTAAGGGTCGTATCGTGAGACCAGCAACCCGGGTGCGAACTTTCAGTTGCGTGAAATAAACGGATACAGTTCAGCGGTTCCATGCCGGCATCCGTGCCGAAATGGATTTCGTTGTTGCTTTCGCTGCCTGGTTATGGAAGGGGTGGCGGTGCTAGATCTTCGGAGGGATCAGGATTTCGGAAAAGGTGTCGGATGGCGCCCCGTTGCCGGGGCCAGGCGCGGGAAGGGACGCAACCTGCCGGCTCATGGGCTTCAACGCAGCGCAGGAAAAGAAGATGTCATAATCGACGAAGGAATTTTTGGGAGGCTTGAAGTCACCCTTGTCCGGAATGGAGGACACGGGAAGGGCTTCACA
Organism: Geobacteraceae bacterium; assembly: GCA_012797715.1. GTDB lineage: Bacteria > Desulfobacterota > Desulfuromonadia > Geobacterales > Geobacteraceae > RPRC01. Next base: position 1,550 of record JAAZOO010000119.1, read on the forward strand.
GCAGACCGTCCCGGCACTAACCGTTCCCGTTGCGGCGTGGCCGGTCCGGACCGCGGCAAGGGCGTTCGCCATGGTCATGAAAACCATGAGAACAAGCAATACGGCAACTGATTTCTGTAGATGGCTGCTGCGGAGCATTGTTCGCGATTCTTACCTGCCGGCCGTGCTCTCGGGCACGACGTGATGGAGTGTTGCCGGTCAGTAGATACTTTTTCGCGGATTTTTGTCAAGAGAAAAAGAGGGGAAGGGGGTCATGGATGCTTCTTCTTTCCCATAGCATGCCTGACACCTCGTGTCCAGCGCAGGCAGCATCAAATAGGGTGCCGACGTAGTTTGTGCCGACGTTTGAGGCTGCACGGCCTCCCTTGTTCAAAGCGGCATCGACGTCCCCTTGGCAGTTCTCCCCCTTGCCGACTCTGCCGCACCAGGGGCGGGGATCCCGACCGGTTTCTCCCCCTTCTTGGAAATGCCGCTCCCGTGGAGAAACAGGGCGCTGTCGTCAGTCCCCGCCGAGCAGGCGGAAACCGTCGGCGGCACCCTGCTCCACCACCGGCCGTGGAAGGCTTGGAAAGATACGTTACGTTGCCTTCATGGCAAGGAGCCGCTTCCGGTCATCACTGTCACCCCCTGAAACTGAAAGGTTCCGTTACACTACCACATTTACAATGTATTCTCAGACAGTTATTGCTGTTTTATGCAATAGTACAAATCTGCTTCATACCCGTACCGACACCACAAAACCGGCACTGCTCCGTTCTCGGGAGGAGTTCGCAAGCGAATACCCGATGAATTGCTTTCCGGGGCAGGAAAGCTAGAATTACCACTGTCCGGAACATCACCTGACACCACACCGTTGGGGGATACGGCGCTCCGGTTTTTTTCACCGGCAATTTCGGCGACTCCTCGATACGGATGAGGGCTTCGCCCGCCATGAGGTTTCATGTTCAGGCGAAAAGGCACCATACCATGAGAGTAATGCTGATTTCCTCCATCTCCGGGTCGAATCATGTGGCGCCCCTCCCTCTGGGTCTCAACCTGGTGGCGGTTGCGACGCGCGAGGCAGGGCATGATGTGCGCATGATCACTCTGCCGGAAAGCGGCGACATCACGGCGATGATTCGGGAAGCCGTGCGGGAGTCCAGGCCCGACGTAATCGGGGTCTCGGCCAGGAACGTGGACGACCAGAACCGGGAG
>JAAZOO010000120.1 GCA_012797715.1 Geobacteraceae bacterium
CAGGGCGAAGCCGGAGAGGGCGAGGAACAGGGTGGAGAAAAAAGAGGGGAGCCTGTCCGCTGCCCTGTACTCCGCGTAGAAGCGCACGATGGAATTGGGGATGCCGAATTTGACCACCGCCACCGCGATAAAAAGCGTGGTGGTGACAAGGCTCATGAGCCCGTACTCTCCCACAGAGAAGATGCGTGTCAGGATGGGGAAGGAGAGGAAGCCTGCCGCCAGTATCGCGGCCTGCCCGACAAAATAGTGGGAAGACTGCTTGACCAGAGTCTTTATGTCAGACATGCCCTCTCCGCAACTCCCGGCACCTCTTCTCCAGTTCCGGGACCACCCGCTCCAGCTGCTCCGGCGTGATATCCTGGTGGACGGGTATCCCGAACAGCCTCTCCTTGAGAGAAACCGCCTCCGGAAATTCCTTCCACGGAACGGCGGGATGAAAGCCGGGCCACCAGGGATGTGTCGTGATCCCCTCCTCTTTCAGGGACTGGTACAGGTAGTCCCGCTCTCCTTTTCCCTTGGTGAGAAGGGGAAAGAAGAGCGGGCACACGCCGTCGGGAAGAGTCTTGAAGGGGAGATCCAATTCTTCCCGGCATTCCGAAGACAAAAGCCTTCCCAGGAGGTGCGTGAAATTGTGTCTCCGTGTTTCCTTGACCATGGCCAGGTCCGTATTGTTCACGAGATTGATGGATGCCGGGGAGAGGCCCCACTCCATGATTTCGGGAGCGAAGGCGAAGGAGTCGGGGCGAATCAGCGCTCCCCCCATTTTTCCGGTAACCTTGCGGACGGCCGCGATTCCCAGTTTTACGGCGTTCATTCCCCTCCACATCGCCGCTGACGCCAGCTTTTGGAAAAGGACCGATAGGGAACCCTCCGAATTCGTCTTCTGCCTCCAGAGGTCGGCGAGATAGTAGAGTGCGCCGAAAGGGCTCGGCATCCGGTGTCCGCATTGACACGAGACGGATTCGTTGTTCAGTACCAGGATTCCTCCGTTGGGAACCGGGAGCGTCTTCAGGAGACTGAAAATCGAGATGTCTCCGAAGGTTCCCAGGTCCCGTGCGTTGCAGGAACTCAGCAGTGCATGGGCGCAATCTTCCAGAAGAAAGGCCTTTTTCCCGTCGCAGATGCCGCGGATTTTCTCAACCGGTTGGGGGAACCCCAGGAAGTGGGTCACGAGAACGGCCTTGACATCTTCCGTCAACCGGCCCCGCAGATCCTCCACATCGGTTTGCAGGTTTTCCCGTACCCGGTAAAAACGGGGCTGGATTCCGTGGTACAGAAACGGGTCGATCTCGACCCCGCAGGTATAGGCAGGGAGAAGAACCGTGTCCCCGGACTGCAGGCCGAGCGCCCGTATCCCGGCAGCCAGGGCGTAGCGCGCGCTGAAGAAGTAGCGGCTTTCCCGCCTGCCGAAGGGGAAACGGGAGGCCTCTCGTCCCGGTTTCCTGAAATAGTCGCGCGGAGGGGCGGAGGGGCGCCCCCCCATTGTCGGGCGCATCATTTCCGTGACCGCACCAGTCCCGACAGGACCTGCTTGAGCCTGCGAAGGCGCCTGTCCCGGTTCACGAAGGGTACAATGCCCCTGTCCACAAGGGATAGCCAGCGCCCCCGCGCCGTTCCATTGTAGACGAGAATGCCCCTGCGCTCCCTTCGCCTGGGTGTCCAGTCCTTCTTGTACTCTTCATCGCCCTGCACATAGTCAACGGCCGTAACCCCGTCCACATCTATCACATGCTTGAACATCTCGGAGGTCAGGACTTTTCCGGGCGAATATTTTTTGTAGCCCTGATCGTAGACCGTCTTCAGGATGTACGCCGTGCGGCCGGAGACGATCCAGAACTGGGCCGCAAGCGGCACGTCGTTGTGCAAAAGGAAGGCAAGTCTCAGCCACCCTTTCTGGGCCGCCATCCGTGCCAGGTCCCGATGGAACGTGGGGCCGACCTTTTCCTGTTTCTGCCAGCTCCTTCCATAGACCCCATAGTACATGTCAAGGGATTCTTCGAGATGCCCGGTGGATGTGACTACCCTGAATTCCAGCCGCCCTTCCCGTTCCAGGCGGCGCTTGCAATACTGGAAATCCTTCCTGATTTTCTCCGGAAGCCTTGATACGTACTCATTCCCCGTGCAGTCGATACCGTCCTGGTACCAGTCGCCGAAACAGGGATATTCGGAAAAGGGGTAGCCGTGATCCGAAAGGTATCTGCCCGCACTTTCCAGGAAGCCGCTTTCTTCGGGAAGGGCGCTCAGGTCGACGATATCCCAGGAGGTGTCCTTTCCGGCGCAGAGGGAGGAGAAAAAGGCTTGTACCGTCCTGTCCGGCTGCCCATGGGCAGCGAAATCGAAGATGAACGACCGGATGGGGGAATAGGCATTTCCCATGAGTTCCAGCTTGCGTACCCGGAGACCTCGATACGTCTCGTTTTTGAGAACAAGGGGGGCAACGGCAAATACCCTCCCTTCCTGGGCATACGTGAACAGGCGCAGCCGATTGCCAGAGGAGAAGTGCTTCAACCAGATACGGAACCAGTCATGGCAGAGAAACGGGAATGCGGGGTAGCCGGCGCCAACCAGTGCATCCCAATCGGACGACATGCGGTCGAATTCCCCCACCGATTCAATGGAACGGACAAGAACTCCCTGAACCATGCCGTTTTTGTCCTCACGACGCACAGTCGCCCTTTCGCACGCTTCCCTTCACCCCCTTTACCAGGGGCACGATGAACGTCATGAGTAATCTGAAGAGGTATCCTTTTGCAGATGAATTGAATGCCGAGATACCGATTCTCCGCCTTTTTGTCGGTGTCCACTCCATCTTGTACGGTTCATCGCCTCGGATGGTATCAATTGCCGCGACTTTTTCTTCGTCTATGAGATGTGTCATCAAGAGGGACCTCAAAAGGGTTGTCGGGCTGAATTCACTGAAAGCTTTGTCATAGACCGATTCCATCAGGTATGCGGTCTTGTCTGCAACCAGTCTGATGTGACAGGAGATGGGCAGGTCATTCAAGGAGAGAAAAGAGAATCTGAGCCACCCTTTTCCCATGGCCCACTTCCTGAACTCGGTGAGGAATGCGCTGTCCGACTCGGCATGCTTCCAGCTTCTTCCCCTCACGTCCCGGTAGATAGCGCAATATTTCTCGAAATCCTCCTCTCTGTCGCCGCTTCCGAAAGAAACCTGGCCTTCTTCCTCCAGCCG
>JAAZOO010000121.1 GCA_012797715.1 Geobacteraceae bacterium
GTTGGGGCCGAGGAATCCGAACAGCTCACCCCGGCGCACGACAAACGACAGATCGGAGACGGCTTCAACCTCCGCGAAGCGTTTCTTCAGATCCTCAACAACGATGGCATCGTCCATTTCCTGACCCTGCGCGGGCAGGCCCCCGGTACTCTCGGGACCTTGAAACGCCCGGCACTTATCCCCTTTTCCCCTGTTCCCTGTCTCTTCTCTTTCCTGATGCCCGATTCACAACTTCGAGGAAAGAAAATCGTCCATCTTCTTCCTGTCCGTCGCGATATCGACAGGCACATGCTCGTTGCTAAACAGGACATTCGTCGAGCTTCTGAAGCCATACGGCAGGGCCTCCACCGAATCCGTCGTGTATATCTTCAGCTCTATCCTGTCCCCGTATTTCGCCTTCATTTCCTCGGCTACACCTATAGCCTTCCTGCAGGACATTCACGAAGGGTTTCCACTGTGAAAAAAGAAGAAGCTTGCCGTGCGTGTCGTACCTCCTTCTTTTTACTCTCTCTGGTCATGGCGCAGAAACCGCGGTACTGAAACAGTCATTATATCACGCCCCGGTCAGTCGGACAACAGGGGAGCGGTTCAAGGGAAAGAGGAGGTTACGGGTTGCCGGTTAGAAGCGAAAGGACGGTGCGGGCGGGAAGCTTTGTTCGTTTTGGTGTAAGGTCGGTGCGGGGGAATCGCGCGGGGTGGTGTGGGCGTGCAGCCATGCCTCGGATCACACCCGTTGCGTGCTTTCGACTCGCTCGATGCTCATTGCGGACAGAGGTGAGTTCCGGGGCCCCAGGTGGCCGTCCGCAAAGCTAAGGCATCAACATGCTGGCAACCCTTGATCCTCATTCAAAAGTTTTCTGAGACGTACCGCAACAAGCACATTTCTTGGAATCTCCCGCCTGGTAAAGGCTTGAGAACAGCGACAAAGTCCCTGGTGTCATCACTTATAGCGCTAACCTCGATGAAAGTGGTTTTCCGAAAGATGAAAGGAGAAATGGCCGAATACCTTCCGCGGAAGTATACGGAGTCCTTTTTGGTCCTTCCTTTCATTGAGAATCCCGCTTCATCATTCTTTTGAGAAAAGGGCGGGCAGTCATTAATGTTGTGACGAACCGTCCCCATCTGGCAGGGAAGAAAAATGGAGCTACTATCCATAGGCGAAGCGGCCACGATCAACCTCGATCTGGAATTGCCCGGTTGCACCAGCAACACAGAACCATGCATGTAGTTTGTTGCGTAATCACGGGCAAAGACCCTATCCAGCTTTCCATCGTTGTTGAAATCAAATATGCTCTCACTGCCTCCCGCCAATTCCTCGGGCAACTCAACCGTTGCGTCCCGCCAATCGGGGCGCGTCAGTTTGATGCCCTCTCGAATATGATACTTAGAGAGTGTGGGTGCGTCTCCTTTCAGATCGTTCAATACAGCACGGCAAACCGGGTCGGAGCCTTTTTCAATCACAATGCTACCCACTTTCGGCAATTTGGTCCCATAGCCCGGATACTCCAGCAAATCCTTGGGATAGTGAGAGATATCGGGGAAATCAACGCAGACCGTCAATGGCTCCGGCTGACCTTTTTTTCCACTGCCGTTTGCCGGGGTGGGCTCACCTTCATCCGTCTCCGGCGCAGTATGACACTTTTCAACCGAAACGCCGTCAGAGATACCGGAGACCGTGAAATTCACATAGGGGAAGCCGGATTGCTCCCTGCAATGCCCGGCAAACCATAAGCGCGAAACTATCTTTCTCTCGTTCACCCATAATGACATAAACACTTGCGGGTCGCCGCCGCACATCCCATAGGCGCGCGGGGTTCCCTCTCCGACCTTCACTCGAACGCGCATCCCCGATGGGTAGACGCATTCAGCATATTGGCCTGCGCGCACAGTGAACGTCTCATTCCCAGATTCAGCCTTGCCTCTCGTGAATTTCTTAACCGAAGCCGGCTTGCCCTTATGATCTTTTGTCTGTGCGATGGAGACTAGTTGGTGCTCGGATGACTTGTTCTGAAAGTAATCACACGTCATTGTCAACGAACGGGTTATGTCTTCTTCCTCGTCAGCGTTACTGCCTTGTCCCTTTTGACATTCGGCATCGCAGCCAAGCTCGAGTAGCCTATTCTCATAAGCCTTCACAATGCATTCTCTCAGTTCCCTGGCTTCACGGCACGGAGCCAGCATTTCCTTCAGCCATTTACGTTGACCTTCTTTCACGGCTTCACGGTCAGACGTCCTTAATGCTTTACGGTATTCGGCCGCCATGATCTCATCCAGTCTCGACAGTGCTGATTCCTCGCAAATAGCTTTTTCCGTTTTGCTTGCCGCTTTCGAGCAGTCAAAACTGGCAGCCGCCAGCATGGCCGGTGTTGTTCCGAGAATGGTCATTGAAACAAGAAGCGATTTCAACAATACTCCCCTTTTCACCATTATCAGTTCCTCTTAAAAGCGTTTTGTCGTTCACGTCTTGAAGATGTGCACCTTCAGGATCATGTTATTATGATAGCGGGCAAAGATGAAAACTGTAGGAAGATTATATGAATAATCAGTGAAAAATAGAATAGAGAATACGCCGTGGGATCATTGATTACCGTTTGAAAGCAGACATACTGAAAAACCTGGCCGATCTGCGGATTTCAGGAAGGATTTGTTGAGAGCTTTCAATCGAAAAAGATCTATTGATGACTCGATCTCGATCGAGTCCACAAAATCATCGGAACTGGACACTTTGTGTATCACCATGAAAGTGAGAACGTGTGAATGTGTGAGATGAACTCTTCTTCATGGCTTTCCGGCGATGACACGTGCTGTGCAAGCATCCCCGGAAGATTGGCTGTGCGGTCCGATGATGCAAGTCGTCTTTCGATGTTTCTTTGCCAGCCGCTGTTCCCTGACTGGCGCGTGGCCTGATGAAACCGGAAAGACACCTTTCCCTGCACCAAGGCCAGGTAGCTGAGGCGTCACGGGATGTCACGGAATGGAGGGTGAATCTCAGCCGGGTTTGCCTTGCGTCAGCTCCACCATTACCATTTCGCCTTTTGCCCGCAGTTCTCCTGCGGCAGACAAAGTCGTGCTTACGATCACTTTCCGGTTTCCTATCTCCCTGATCCTTCCCCTTATCTCAAGGACCGTGCCCATGGGGGCCGGTTTGAGATAATCGACTTTCAGGGACGCGGTGACAAAGCGCGGAGCCGGCCTCGGGTCGTCGGGCGTGTAGTTTTGTTCCCGCATCCTGGCCGCTGTGGCGGAAGCGGCGCCGTGACAGTCCATCAGCGAGGCGATGAGCCCGCCATAGACGTTTCCGGGAAAACCGCCTGAATGATAAGGCCTGGGCGTATAATGACACA
>JAAZOO010000122.1 GCA_012797715.1 Geobacteraceae bacterium
ATGCCAACCTGGATCCCGATCTGCAGGCCGAGATTGGAGCCAAGATTTCCGGCATGTCCGGGGTGCGGGACGTGACCCGTATCCGCATCCGACGCGCCGGCCCCTTCCGCATGGTAGACTGCACCATTGAGACAAGCCCGCACCTTTCCCTGTACAAGGCCCACGAACTGGCGGATCAGGTGGAGGAATCCATCACGGCCGGTCACAAAGATATCGATACGGTCTTCGTGCACGTGGAGCCGTATCGTCGGGAATCCGTTTCGATGCTGATTCCGGTGAAAACGGTGAACGGCCTTGAATCGGTCATTCACGAACACTTCGGAAGGGCCCCCTATTTTGCGTTCGTCAGACTCGACAGGGACGAAGTGACGCTGGAAGATTTTTTTTACAACGAATTCCTGGACGAGAAGATACATATTGGAGTAAAGATAATCAAAGCCTTCTCGGGGGCGGGGGTGGATGTCCTGTTTACGAAACAGATCGGGGAACTGGCCTTTTCCCTGCTGAAGGAGCGTTTCGTGGATATCTACCTGGTTGAAGGGGCGCCTACTGTGCGGGAAATTGTCGATGCCTACCGGAATAACCTGTTGCAGAAGCTCCATGCTCCCACCCATGGCCTTGAGGAATCGGAAGCCGGACGCATCCAGGAATCGGCGAACACGGAAGAGACCGTATAACGGTTTTCTTCGGCACTGCCCATCGGCTCCGCCCGTCTGGAAATGTGCCGGAAGTCTCCTCTCCTTCCTCGCCCGGTCTCCGGCATCCTTCTCCCTCACGGGAGAATAGTCTGGCGGGAGATGAGCGGGTTCCCCTCCGGAAACGGCTCCTTTTCCGCCCTGGCGGCGTCAATCTTCCGGGTTGCTTGTGCGTTGTGCGGCGTCCCGAAGTCGCCTCCACGTGAGCCCACCCTTTCCCGGCCCTGCCGAAAATTTCCTTGCTTCCGGATTGAAAACCACTCGTGTCACATGTGGAGTTTCCGATGGACACGAGCCGATGGGAATACCAAACACAAACAGTAAAGGAGAAGACTTTCTTGTACAGCGAACTGGTACTGGATCATTTCATGAATCCCCGGAATGTGGGGGTTATTGAGGATGCCGACGCGATTGTCCAGGTGGGAGACCCGAAGTGCGGTGACAGCCTTCTACTTTTTCTCAAGGTAGACAATAACATTGTCAACGATGCAAAATTCAGGAGAAAAGGGTGTCCCGCCTCCATCGCTACCGCTTCCATGACCACGGAGATGGTGAAAGGACTGACACTGGAAGAAGCCTTGGCGCTCACCGATGAGCAGGTTGCGGAAGCGCTTGGCGGTTTGCCGGAAGAGAAAATACATTGCTCGTCTCTCACGGTCGGCGCGGTACATGCGGGAATTCTGCGGTACCTCTCACCTCCCGTCGAGGGTGATTCCGGAGACGTGGGACACTGAGATACCGCTGTTTCACTGTTCGCACTACTCATCATCAGCCCATGCCCGGCACATGCCGGGGAATCGGGGTGGCCCCGGGGCCTGCTTCCGGTTCCGGTGAGGGGAGGTATGGGGTGACCTGTGCCGAACTGCATGAATCCCTCCTGGTTTCGGGAGCGGCGGACATGCAAAACTCCGTGAAACACGGACGCGTCCACGGTTCTGGGGCGGCGCTGTCATCCCGATACCGGCACTCAAGGAGAACCGCAACAGATATGAAGAATACTCTCTGGGAGGAATCGGGAAAGCCGGTTTTTGGGACGAGCGCATGCCCGACCGGACAGCGGGGCGATACCCAGTGACTGTCTATGGGCCGGTTCCGTCGAGAAGGCTGGGGCGCAGTCTCGGAATAAACACTTTGCCGTCCAAGGTTTGCTCCTATTCCTGCGTCTACTGCCAGGCAGGGAGAACCACCCGTCTTCGGGTCCGGCGCGACATGTTCATCAGGCCGGAAGAATTGGTGGAGGAAGTTGCCGAAAGGGTGGGGAAGCTGCGAAGCAGGGGAGAGATCGTGGACTACCTCTCCTTCGTGTCCAACGGCGAGCCGACCCTTGACGGGAATCTGGGACGAACCATCGAGCTACTCAAACCCCTGGGGATCAGAATTGCGGTCATTACCAACGCGTCGCTCCTGTGGCAAGCCCCTGTACGGGAGGAGCTTGCCCAGGCGGACTGGGTGTCCGTCAAGGTGGACACAGTCCGTGAGGAACAGTGGCACAGGGTGAACAGGCCTCACCACGTTTTGCGCCTTCCGGAACTTCTCGAGGGGGTGCGCAGCTTTGCGGATAACTTCCCGGGATGTCTGGAAACGGAAACACTGCTAGTTCGCGGTGTCAATGATTGCCCAGACGATTTGGAGCGGACGGCACGGTATATCGCCCGCCTGAATCCTGTCCGCGCATCCCTCTCCGCGCCTGTCCGTCCTCCAGCGGAGCCGTGGGTGGAGCCGCCGACCCATGATGTTTTGAATAGGGCATACCAGATATACCGTGAGTGCGGCCTTCCCGTGGAAATGCTCGTTGCGTACGAAGGAAGCACGTTTTTTTCTGTGGGAGACGCGAGGAAGGATTTGCTGGCCATCACTGCTGTCCATCCCATGAGAGAAGATGCTGTCCGCGAATTCCTGTCCCGCAAGAACTGCGACTGGCGCATGGTTCGGGAATTGATAGATGAGGGACGTCTCGTTGAAACGGAATATGGCGGCAACAGGTTCTACGTGACGAAAGGTACCCAAGAAATCCAGAAGAGGAGTCGATAGTCATGCCGAGAGGAACGTGCAGACGCCATGGCCCGGACACACCCTGTTCATGCGGGATGGGCAACCTGTACCGCTTTGTCGAGCCGGTGACCCTCTACCTGCTGAAGGTGCGGGGGAGAACTCACGGATACGACCTAGCAGGAGCCCTGAACGAGACCGCCCTTACCGATTCACGCATCGAACCGGGCGCCTTGTACCGGACGCTGCGCCGGCTCGAGGAGAACGGGCTGGTGGTTTCGGCATGGGATGTGAACGGCGCCGGACCCGCGAGAAGATTGTACGATCTGACTCCCGACGGAGAGGAACACCTGAGAGAGTGGCTGGTGGTTCTGGAGCGTATGTCACAGTCTCTTTCACGGTTTGTCGCGGATGTGAAAGCGCTTTGAGGATACCGTTTTTCTGACGGAAAGCCGGCAAACAAGCTGCAAGCATGTTTGCCGGCCGGGAGGCTCCCCATCCAATACTGCTCCTCACCACTCCCTGAGTCCGTGGTGAACACAGGGATTCAGGAAACCGCTACCGGCTGTCCCCATATGATGGGGGCAACCGCCGCATGCTCGCGGACAGATTAAGGGACGGGTGTCAAGGTACGTATCCTGCACTCTCTGTTTCGGCGCGCCGCGCTATTCTTCGCCGCTCCTTGTTTCCAGCTCTTCAAGCCGCTTGCGGATTGCTTCCAGTTCCTTTTGGAGAAAACCGGCCTGTCCCTTGAGAGCTTCCACCTGCTGCTCTTTTGAAAAGGGAGCGGCAGAATCGGGAGCATAGGACGCATAGGGTTGCGCGGCTCTCCAGCCTGCCCGTTGCCACCCTGTCAGTCCGGTGGCGTAAAACCGGTTTCGCCAGCCGAAACCGCCTCCGCCGCGACACCAGCCGCCTCCGAATCCTCTCCCAAACACCGGATTCATGAATCCGGGGACCGGATGACCGGCGCAGTAGCCAGCCGCCCGTCCCGTCATCGGCCCCATACCCGCAGGCCCCGTTCCATCTCCTCTTGGCATGATTACTTCCTCCTTTCTTCCGGTTTTTTCTTCCCCCCACCATGGCTGCGCCACAGGGGGCATCCTGTTCCGCGTGGACTTCGTTACGATTCCTTTCCGGTTACGGTCGGCCTCCCCTTCCTCTCCCCCACCGGAAGCGTCGTTGTCTTCCCCGGCATCCCGGCATGGAAAAAATATCCTGCTGTATCCGGCCGTTCTGAAAAGCGTCGATAACTACGTCCACTTCTCCGCATATCTGGGAAATCACCTCAATGCCGGAGTGCAGGAGCGCCATTTCCAAAGGTCGGGAAATGGCGCCGCAGATGAGAGTGTCGATTCCCAGTTCTGTCATGCGCCGAGCCCGTTCCAGGGGAGTGCCGTATAGCAGGGCAATAGGGCCGGTGACGACCGGTGAGCCATGCACCAGATCAACCAGCAGCAGGCTGCCGGCAACATCCAATACCGGGGAAACCCGGCCCTGCCAGTGTGGAATCGCCAGTCTCATGCTTAGATTTCTGCATTTACTATTCCACACCCATGCAAAGAAGGAATGTTGTGAAATATCAATGCAATATGATTGAATTTTCCGGAAAGATCTTGGTAAAATAATGCAATATGCAATCATGTGGGAAAATAGTATGGCAAATTACACGAATCCTTTGTCGAATACGGGAGGACGGGGATGGCAGATACAAGAAACAACAGCGAGGAACGGGAAGCCGTTATCCTTGATTCCGTGAACGAGGGTGTTTTTACTGTCGATACAGAGTGGCGCATCACGACATTCAACGCCGCTGCGGAGAGAATTACCGGCGTCAGCCGCAGGGAGGCCATAGGAAGCCGTTGCTGCGACGTGTTCCGGGCCACGGTCTGCGAAACGGACTGCGCCCTTCGCCGCACCATGACCAGCGGTCTTCCGGTCGTGAATGCCACCGCCCACATCATCAACCAGCACGGTGAACGGATACCGATCCGCATATCCACGGCGCTGCTGGAAGACAGCGCGGGAACGGTTATCGGCGGCGTGGAAATCTTTCAGGATCTGACCCAGGTGGAACAACTCCGCAAGGAGCTTCACGGACGATACACCTTTGAGGACATCGTCGGCCGTAGTCCGGCAATGATGCGTATTTTCGAGGTCGTCCCGCTCATCGCGGAATCCTCCAGCACCGTGCTTATCGAGGGACCGAGCGGAACGGGAAAAGAACTTTTCGCCCGCGCCATACATTCCCTTTCGCCCCGCAAAAAGAAGCCTTTCCTAGCGGTAAACTGTGCGGCGTTGCCCGATGCTCTCCTGGAAAGCGAACTGTTCGGATACAAGGCGGGGGCCTTTACCGACGCCAGGCGGGACAAACCGGGTCGTTTCTCCCTTGCGGACGGTGGAACGATTTTTCTGGACGAGATTGGTGATGTTTCCCCGGCCATGCAAGTGCGTCTGCTGCGCGTGCTGCAGGAGCGCACCTTCGAGCCGCTGGGCGGCGTAGAACCGATTACCGTTGACGTGCGCGTCATTGCCGCGACCAACAAGGTTCTCCTCGATGAAGTCCGCTCCGGACGTTTCCGTGAAGACCTCTACTATCGTATTCGTGTGGTCCGCCTGGAAGTTCCCTCGCTGCGGAAGCGGCGGGAGGAAATCCCCCTGCTGGTGGAACACTTCGTTGCCCGGTTTAACCGCATGCAGGGGAAGGATATCGCCGGCGTGTCGGATGATGTTCTCGCTCGATTGATGGAGTATGACTATCCGGGGAATGTGCGGGAGCTGGAGAATATCATTGAGCAGGCCTTTGTGCTGTGCCGCGGAGGCATGATTGAGATGCGTCATCTGCCCCCCGAGCTCCGTCCGGCATCGGAGGGGGGACCCGGAGGCGTACCTCCCATGCGCCTGGATGCCGTTGAGAAGCTGTTCATTACCGAGGCGCTTCATCGCAACAACGGCAACCGGAAAAAAACCGCCCAGGACCTGGGCATCGATGTCAGCACCCTGTTCCGAAAGATACGGCAGCTTGCCATCGAGATTCCGGGCACGGACGGGCGCGGACGACGGCGGTAGCCGGTCAATCCGCACGACTGCCCCTCGTGCTCCGGGTTCGGTCAGGGACGCACGGATCCAAAGCACGGGGCGGCTCGTGCACGGGAGGAAGAGGGGGGCTATGGAACGGCGACTGCGGGCAGTGCCTGGTGAACAACCAGGGGTATCCTGCCCCATGCATCCGCTCCGGGAGCAATATGAAAGGGTGAGATAGGTTCCATCACCCCGATGTGAAGGTGCCGGATATTTTCCGCAATGGGAGGACACGGAGAATCCGGAGAACCGGCGGCACGTTTCAGCGCCGGTTGCGGAACAGGTGGTGCGGCTATCCGGGGATGAAAGGCGGGGAACAGGAAGGAGAACGGCATCCATTCTGGATGCCGTTCTCCTTTTGGGGATGAATCTGCCCGCTGTCCTGCCTTGCGCGGTAGGCAACAAATGGGCAGAGGAATAAATCAAAATTAATGTAAATCCGGGTCAAAAAATAGCATGCGGTTCGGAAGGATCTTGGATGATGAAATTGAATACTAATAAATGCACAATATAACAGTATGTTAATGATTGATTTGGTGTATTGCGGTTTCAATTATTCATTAAAATTATGGCTCAAGAAAAATTCCGGTGTGACGAAAAGAATACCAAAACGAGAGGTGGAATCACCCATACGGTAACAGCAGGGTTGATCCCGGTTCTTGGTGACACGAAGGTTCGGGATCCATCCGGAACAAAAGAAGGAGAAACGGTATGATTTTCGCGAAGATGAGGCTCGGGCCGAAAATGGGGCTGGTGTTTGGATTTGTGCTGTTCATGCTGGCGTGTATGATCTATCTGGGCATCAGCGGCACCTCGAAGGTCAAGGATTCCATGGAGGGGATCGTTACCGGGGAGTACCGTAAGACGGTGACTGCATTCGAGGCAAAGAATTCCTTGAGCGCGCTGATGCAGGAGCTGGAAAAACTTGTCATCCTGAAAGAGTCCCGCGAGATTGCGGAACAGAAAAAGCTGATCGAGGAGATTCGCACAGAGTACCGCGCGAAACTGAAAGAGCTCGAGCAGATGGAAAAGGATGCAAACGGGCTGAAGCTGATAGAAGAGGCCAAGTCGCAGTCCGTCCTTGCAGCCCAGGCAAACGACCGGGCCATCGCCCTGGCGCTTTCCGGGAAAAACGATGAGGCGGCTTCCTATCTGTTGCGGGAGGCTTTTCCCCGTGACAAGGAGGATCTGAAGAAGTTCGATGCGATTGTGAAGTACCAGGAGGGAAATGTCGCCGCAGCGTTCAAGAAGGCCGTGAGTGCCTACGAGCGCCAGAGGAACACCATGCTGGGAGCGGGAATCCTGGCGTTTCTCCTTGGCCTCGCCGGCGCCGTCTTCCTGATCAACAACTTCGTGACCCGCCTGAACCGGGTGTCGGCAGCCATGGGACGCGTCGCGGACGGTGATCTGTCAACGGAGATCAAGATCTTCGCCACGGACGAGATCGGCGACCTGGGCCGGGCCATCAACCGGACTCTGGAGTCCATGCGCTCCGTGGTGACGTCCATCAGGGATACCGCCGCCCAGGTGGCATCCGCGTCAACCCAGCTCTACGCCACGTCCGAGCAGATTGCCACCGGCACGGAAGAGGTGGCGGCCCAGGCGTCGACCGTGGCCACGGCCAGCGAAGAGATGACTTCCACCAGTTCTGAAATAGCCAAGAACTGTCTGCTGGCGGTTGAGAGTTCCAAGCAGGCCGGTGATTCGGCGGAAGCCGGTGCCGGGGTGGTGCAGGAAACGGTTGCGGAGATGGCCCGCATTGCTGAGAGGGTAAAGGAATCGGCGCAGACAGTGGCAAGCCTCGGCTCCCGTTCCGACCAGATTGGAGAGATTGTGGGCACCATCGAGGACATTGCGGACCAGACCAACCTGCTGGCGCTCAACGCAGCCATCGAGGCGGCCCGTGCCGGTGAGCAGGGGAGGGGATTCGCGGTTGTGGCGGACGAGGTCCGGGCTCTTGCGGAGCGGACCACCAAGGCAACCAAGGAAATCGGCGCCATGATCAAGGCCATCCAGGTTGAAACCAAGAGCGCCGTTGCCTCTATGGAGCAGGGTGTGAGTGAAGTGGAAAAGGGAACCATCAATGCGGCCAAGTCGGGCGAGGCGTTACGGGAAATCCTGGAGCAGGCGAACGCCGTTACCATGCAGATAAACCAGATTGCCACCGCGGCGGAGGAACAGACGGCAACAACCAATGAGATTACCAACAACATCCAGCAGATAACCGAAGTCGTCCATGAAACGGCCAAGGGGTCCCAGGAATCGGCTTCGGCCGCGAATCAGCTCGCGCGTCTCGCCGAGGAGTTGCAGGAAATGGTGAACAGATTCAGGCTGGCAGCGTAGAAGTCGGTGCCAGGGCAGGAAGAAATTCAGGTGAAAACAAAAGGAAAGGGCGTCCGGTATGGGCGCCCTTTCCTTTTGTGCGGCTGCACGGTTTTTTCCTGCTGATTCTGCTCGAAAAACCCCTCCGTTTCCTGGCCGCTCCGTAAACCCCTTCGGAGAGACAATCCGGTATCCCCTTCGGTCATTCGTCGTGGGGGAGTCCCTGCCGAAGAAGGCACCGAATCGAAAGGAGGAAACCTCAGGAACTTTTTTGGTAGTGCTGCCGGATGACGAAACCTCGTGATAGGGTACACTTGTTCGGGAGAGCATCCCATCGTCACCCGGCGGCGGTTTCCGGGCATACGGGAATCGGGCCCGGCACCAGAAAGGAACCTGTGGCACGGGATATGGACGGCATATCAGGCATACCGCATGCTTCTGATCTTCGAAATTCGATCTGTGCCTTCACCGTCGCCGAAGTGTATCGTTCCCTCGCGAGCGGCCCGAACGGGTTGCAGGGAACTGATGTGGAGGAGCGCCGCAGGAAGTTCGGGCCCAATACCATCCGGGAGGTCCGGAAAAAGCCGCTGTTCATACGGTTTGTTGCCAACGTTACCCATCTCATGGCCATTCTCCTCTGGATCGGCGGCATCTTCGCCTTTGTGGCCCGTTTGCCTCAGTTGGGGTGGGCCATATGGTCGGTCGTTGTCATCAATGCGCTCTTTTCTTTCTGGCAGGAGTACAAGGCGGAAAAGGCTATGGAGGCTTTGCGCCGGCTTCTTCCCGTTACCGCCCGCGTCATTCGAGAAGGGGAAGAGCAGCGTATCGATGCGGAGGAACTGGTTCCCGGCGATCTGCTGCTGTTGTCCGAGGGGGATGTCATCTCCGCCGACGGACGGCTCGTTGAGGAATCGGAACTGCGGGTGGACCATTCAACGCTCAGCGGTGAGTCCCATCCCCTGAAGAAGTCCTGCGATGCGCTTCCCCAGGGAGGCGCGCTCCGGACAGAACAGCCGAATCTTGTTTTTGCAGGGACGACCGTGGCTTCGGGGAGCGGTCGGGCGATTGTGTACGCCACCGGCATGGAAACGGAGTTTGGCGCCATCGCCCATCTCGCACTTGGTCTTGAGGAAGGGCTCAGTCCTTTGCAGAAAGAGATCGGCCGCATGACCCGGACCGTAACAGCCATGGCCGTGGGGATCGGCGTGGTTTTTTTTCTCCTCTCCGTGTTTGTCGTTCATCGCCCGGTCCATTCGGGGTTCATTTTCGCCGTGGGAATGATTGTCGCATTCGTGCCGGAGGGGCTGCTCCCTACGGTCACTCTCGCCCTTGCCATGGGCGTGCAGCGCATGGCAGGTCGCAACGCTTTGATAAAGAAGCTCTCCTCCGTGGAGACGCTCGGTTGCTGCACGGTTATCTGCACCGACAAGACGGGAACCCTTACCCAGAATGAGATGACGGTCCGCTCTCTCTGGCTCGCTACGGGGAAACTGTCGGTAACCGGCATCGGCTACGCACCTCATGGAGAGATTATCGTGAGTGATGCGCCGCTTTCCCGTCCCCTGCCGGATGATGTGAGGATGCTGCTGCTGGGAGGGGGGCTCTGCAATAATTCCCGTCTTGTTCCCCCGGCATCCCGTGAACAATCATGGACCGTGCTGGGAGACCCGACAGAAGCGGCGCTGAAGGTGGCAGCCGCCAAGGGGGGGATACACCTTGATGGGGAAGAGGAGTCCCTTCCCCGCTTGAGGGAAATTCCTTTCGACTCCCGGCGAAAACGCATGAGCACCCTCCATGGTGGCGCAAAGAACGGCTGCCGGTCCTGCGCACGGGAAAGGGACGATTCTTCAGGCATCACCGTCTTTGTGAAGGGATCTCCGAAAGAGATACTCTCTCTGTGTTGCGGGATCCGGGTGGGCGGAAAAGAAGTTCTCCTCGATGATGGCATGAGGGCCGGAGTCATAGCCGCCATGGATGACTATGCACGCGACGGGCTGCGCGTCCTTGCCGTGGCAACGAGACACTTGGAGCACGGGTGGACCGATTTTTCGGCAGAGGCCGTGGAAAGGGAACTCACCTTTCTCGGCCTCGCTGCCATGCTGGATCCTCCCCGTGCGGAGGTCTCGGAGGCTGTGGAGAAGTGCCGTCGCGCTGGAATACGGATTATCATGATAACGGGCGATTACGGTCTGACCGCGGAAAGTATCGGTCGTCGCATCGGAGTGGTCCGGGGACGGGTTCGCATCCTTTCGCCGGGTGAGCTGGAGGCCATGGATGATGAGGATCTGCGGAGCGCGTTGAGGGAGGAGGTCATCTGCGCCAGGTTCGGGCCCGAACAGAAACTCCGGGTTGTCGCCACGTTGCAGGGGATGGGGCACGTGGTGGCCGTAACAGGGGACGGAGTGAATGACGCCCCCGCCTTGAAAAAGGCCGATATCGGCATTGCCATGGGAATCTCCGGGACGGATGTGGCAAAGGAGTCGGCGGACATGGTATTGCGCGACGACAACTTCGCTTCAATCGTGAATGCCATCGAAGAGGGAAGGGCCGTCTACGCCAACATCAAGAAGTTCGCCACCTATATCTTTACCAGCAATATGCCCGAGGCGTGGCCCTTTATTCTGCAGATTCTGCTGAATATCCCCCTCGCCCTGCCGGTGATGCAGATACTTGCCATCGATCTGGGTACGGACATGATTCCCGCCCTGGCACTGGGAGCGGAAAAGCCGGAGCCGGGAATAATGGATGCGATGCCACGCTCCCGGAAGGAACGCCTTGTGGACGGATTCCTGCTGATGCGGTCAGTCCTCTGGCAAGGGAGCCTGATGACCCTTTTCTGTTTCGCCGGTTTCTTCTATCTATACAGGTCTTACGGCTTTGGCGATCTGCTCAATCTGCCGCGCTACGATCTCCTTCCCTACGGGGAGCGCCTTGCGCAACCCGGAGGATACGTGTACGTGCTTGCCACGACAATCTTTGTCGCGGGCGTGGTGGCCTGCCAGATAGGGAACGCCTATGCCTGCAGAACCGAGAGGACCTCGGTTTTCTCCATAGGCTTTTTCGGAAACCGCTTCCTTGTCACCGGGATTCTGGCGGAAGTCGCCATCCTCCTGATCCTGATGCATGTTCCGCCGCTTCGAGCCGTATTCGAGCTTGCACCCCTGCCCCTTCCCTACTGGATCATCTTCTGTGTCTATCCCATCCTCTTTTTCCTGGCAGAGGAGGGGCGCAAGGCGCTGGCCCGCCGGCTCGGCCGACGGGATTCCCCTTCGCGAGGTGAGCCATGAAGATCATCATCATCGGCTGCGGCCGCATGGGCGCTTCCCTGGCACAGGCCCTGGTGAAGCGCGGCAACGAGGTCTCCGTTGTCGACCGGGAGCCGGCGGCTTTCGATCGTCTCGGTGCCGGATTCCGAGGGAAGCGTATTCCCGGAATCGGTTTCGACCGTGCCGTGCTCGAGGAAGCGGGCATCGCGTGTGCGGACGGTCTTGCAGCTGTCACCGACAGCGATGAGACCAATGTGGTTGTCGCCCGCGTGGCGCGAAAGGTCTTCCGGGTGCCTAAGGTCGTCGCTCGTCTCTACGATCCGCGCAAGGCGGACATTTACCGGCGTCTGGGATTGCAGACAATCTCACAGACAGCCTGGGGTGTCGGCCGGGTACTGGAAATCCTGACATCCTCTCGGATGGAGACGATCCTGACGCTGGGCAACGGAGAGGTTGAGCTCGTGGAAATCGAGGTTCCCCATCTTCTGATAGGCAGAAACGTATCGGAACTTACCGTGCCGGGAGAAGTCCATGTCACGGCGATCACCCGGGGAGGCAAGGCATTCCTGCCGTCGCCGGGAACCGAATTCCAGGGAGGGGACCAGGTTCACCTGGCACTCCTTTTCTCATCCGCCGGTCGTCTCAAGGAGCTTCTCGGATGGCATCACGACTGATGCCGGAAGAGGGAGACGTCAGGAGAGAACCAAGGATGACTTGCCTGATTGATACAGAAGGCTCGCGGGAGGGAACATGGACGTCATCATTGTGGGCGGGGGGAAGGTGGGGATATACCTGGCCGGTCTGCTTCTGGATGGAGGGGCGCGGGTAACGGTAATCGAAGTGAATCCGGCAGTGGTGCCCCGCCTTGCCGGACTCCCCGGACAGGTGGAAGTGATGGAAGGGAGCGGCACGGATCCGGAGGTGCTGGAGAAGGCGGGGGTACGCCGTGCCGACGTGGTGGCGGCCGTCAGCGGCTCTGACGAGGCCAATCTCGTCTCTGCCAG
>JAAZOO010000123.1 GCA_012797715.1 Geobacteraceae bacterium
GAACTGCGCAGGATGACCGTCATCGAGTATTCCCCGGATCACCCCCAGGCCAACGAGTACCGGGAACTGGCGCGCAAGATTGCCGAAAACAGGATGCTGGTGGTGCCCAAGCCGCTGACCATGGATGAACTGGAAGAGCTCCTCATGGAATTCGGCATCATGGAGGCTGATGACGAAAACGTGGGCAAGGCGGAGGCTGCGGCCTGCTAGGTTCCATCGTGAAAAAGAGGGGCGCGGTTTTTGGTTCCGACGGCAAGAAAGTCCGCGCCCTTTCCGTACCCGTGCCATACAGACAAAAGGCCGGCGGCGCGCTCACGGAATCCACACCCGGAGATGCGTATTCACCCGGCCACGCCCACAAGGAGCTTTTCATGTCCAGAGATATCAAAAAAATAGAGGGGATCACCAAGGAATCGACCCAGTCAATGATTGACAGGGCGCTCGAGGCCTATCCTGAAAAAGGAAGAAAGAAACGGGCTCCGCACCTGGCGCCCAACGACCAGGCAAGCTGCTCCGCCTGCGTCAAATCAAACCGCAAGACCGTTCCCGGCGTCATGAGCGCCCGCGGCTGCGCCTACGCCGGAGCCAAAGGCGTGGTATGGGGACCCATCCGCGACATGGTGCACGTCTCCCACGGCCCGGTCGGGTGCGGCTGGTATTCCTGGGGAACGCGGCGCAACCTGATGACCGGCATCAACGGCGTCACCAACTTCGCCATGCAGTTCACCTCCGATTTCCAGGAAAAGGACATCGTCTACGGTGGAGACAAGAAGCTGAAGCAGCTCCTATCCGAAACCAGGGAACTCTTTCCCCTGGCCAAGGCCATCTCGGTGCTGTCGGAATGCCCGGTCGGACTCATCGGCGACGACATCAACGCCGTTGCCAAGCAGTCGTCCGCCGAACTGGACATTCCCATCATTCCCTGCAACTGCGAGGGATTCCGCGGGGTCTCCCAATCCCTGGGACACCACATCTCCAACGATACCATCCGCGACTTCGTCATCGAGACCAGGGAATTTCCCGAACCGCCAGGACCCTACGACGTGGCGCTCATCGGAGAATACAACATCGGCGGCGACGCCTGGTCCGTCAAGCCGCTGCTGGAGGAGATCGGGCTCAACGTCAAGGCGGTCTGGACCGGCGACGGCGAAATCGAGAAGATTGCGGCAACCCACCAGGTGAAGCTCAACATCATCCACTGCTACCGCTCCATGAACTACATGGCCAAGGTCATGGAGGAGAAATACGGCATTCCCTGGATGGAGCTCAACTTCTTCGGTCCCGCCAAGATCTCGGCAAGCCTGCGCGCGCTGGGCGAATACTTCGGAGAGGAAATCAGGCAGAAGGTGGAGGCGGTCATCGCCAGGTACCAGCCCAGGATGCAGGCGGTCATTGACGAATACCGGCCGCGCCTGGAGGGGAAGAAGGTGATGCTCTACGTGGGAGGGCTGCGGCCGCGCCATACGGTCAATGCCTACGAAGAGCTGGGCATGGTGGTGGTCGGTTCCGGCTACGAGTTCGCCCACGGCGACGACTACGACCGCACGGCCGCCGAAATGCCCGACGCAACGGTCATCTATGACGACGTCTCTGAATACGAATTCGAGCAGTTCGCCCATGAGC
>JAAZOO010000124.1 GCA_012797715.1 Geobacteraceae bacterium
TGAACAGGCGGTCGTAGAGGCGCACCTGCGCGGTGACCGCATGGGGAGCCGATACCCAGTGGATTGTACCCTTCACCTTGCGGCCGTCAGGGGCGGAGCCCCCCCGCGAGCCGGGGTCATGGCTGCAGCGGATCTCGACGATCCGGCCGGTGGCCTCGTCCTTCACCACCCCCGTACACTTGACGATGTAGGCGTAGCGGAGCCGCACCTCCCGTCCCGGGGCAAGCCGGAAATATCCCTTGGGGGGATCCTCCATGAAATCGTCCGCCTCGATGTAAATCTCCCGGGAGAAGGGGACCATGCGGGTGCCCATGCCCGGATCATTGGGATGGTTCAGGGCCTCGAACTCCTCGCTTTTTCCCTCGGGGTAATCCTCGATCACCAGGCGGATGGGGTCGAGCACGGCCATGACCCGGGGCGCCTTCTCGTTCAGGTCTTCCCGCACGCACTCCTCCAGGACCCCCATGTCGATCCAGCTGTCGTTCTTCCCCACCCCGATGCGGTCGCAGAAGGCGCGGATCGCCTCCGGGGTGTAGCCTCTCCGGCGCATCCCCACGATGGTCGGCATGCGCGGGTCGTCCCAGCCGCTCACCAGATTCTCCCGGACCAGCTCCAGGAGTTTGCGCTTGCTCATGACGGTATAGGTCAGGTTCAGGCGGGCGAACTCGATCTGCCGCGGCCGGTAGATCTCCAGCGCCTCCAGGAACCAGTCGTAGAGGGGCCGGTGGTCCTCGAATTCCAGGGTGCAGATGGAATGGGTGATCCCCTCGATGGAGTCGGACTGGCCATGGGCGTAGTCGTACATGTGGTAGATGCACCAGGCGTTGCCGGTGTGTGGGTGCTCGGCATGCAGAATGCGATACATGACCGGATCGCGCAGGTTCATGTTGGGCGAGGCCATGTCGATCTTCGCCCTGAGCACGCGGGAGCCGTCCGGGAACTCGCCTCCCCGCATGCGGCGGAACAGGTCCAGGTTCTCCTCCACGGTCCGGTCGCGATACGGGCTCTCTTTGCCCGGTTCCGTCAGGGTGCCGCGGTATTCACGGATCTGTTCGGCGGTAAGGTCGTCCACGTAGGCCTTTCCCTTCAGGATCAGCTCCTCGGCCCACCGGTAGAGCTGCTCGAAATAGTCCGAGGCGTGGTACTGGTGCTCCCCCCAGTCGAAGCCGAGCCAGCGGACGCTGTCCTTGATGGATTCGATGTACTCCATCTCCTCCTTGACCGGGTTGGTGTCGTCGAAGCGGAGGTGGCACCGGCCGCCGTAATCCCGGGCCAGGCCGAAGTTGAGACAGATCGACTTGGCGTGGCCGATGTGGAGGTAGCCGTTCGGTTCGGGCGGGAACCGGGTGACAACGGTCTCGTGCTTGCCGGATCGGAGGTCCTCGTCGATGATGCCGCGGATGAAGTTGACCGGCGCGGCCGCCGAGCCGACCACCCCCTCCGCGCCCTTTTCCCTCTCGCTGCCAGGTGTGTTCATATGATACCCTTCGTCGTTTGTGTAGCCTCAGCCCTTCTCTTCCATGCGCGCCACGGAGTAGGCGGCGATCCCCTCGCCACGGCCGGCGAAGCCGAGCTGTTCGGTGGTGGTCGCCTTCACGTTTACCCTTCCTTCATCGCAGCCGAGAGCCTCGGCGATATGGGAGCGCATCTCCCGGATGTATGGCGCCAGCTTTGGACGCTGGGCCACGACCGTGGCGTCCACGTTGCCGACCCGGTATCCCTTGCCGTCCGCCAGGGCCATGACATGCCGCAAGAGCTTCACGCTGGAAATCCCCTTGTAGGCGGGATCGGAGTCGGGGAAATGCCTGCCGATATCCCCTTCGGCAATGGCGCCGAGGATGGCGTCGGAGATGGCGTGCAGGAGGACGTCGGCGTCGGAATGTCCCAAAAGCCCCTTCTCCCACGGAATCTCCACCCCTCCCAGGATCAGCTTTCTTCCTTCCACCAGCTGGTGGACGTCATAGCCGTGGCCGATGCGCATGGTCATGAGTTCTCCGCAGTTTGGTTATGGCAGCCGCCGATGCGGTTCCGCCGATGTTGCCGGTGACTGCAGGCACAAGGCGCAAGACTCGAGGAACAGGGAAGTCTTAATCCTTTAGCCCTTCGCCTTTCGCCCTTCGCCCTTCGCCCGATTTGCCAGAAACGCCTCCGCGAGGATCAGATCCTCGGGCGTGGTTATCTTGAAATTGCCGTAGTCGCCCGGCACGATGCGAACCTTCATCCCCAATCGTTCCAGGAGGGAAGCGTCGTCGGTGCCGAGCCATCCTTCGGCGGCCGCCCGCTCGTGAGCGTCGCGGATGATGCCGTAACGGAAGGACTGGGGTGTCTGGGCCAGCCAGAGGGTATCCCGTGCCGGCGTCTCCAGGACCGTGCCGTCCCTTGCCACCTTGACGGTGTCCTTCACGGGCACGGCCACCAGTGCCCCGTCATGGGCGCGGGCCGTTTCCACGGAACTCTCCAGGGCCGGCAGAGGGACAAAGGGGCGCACCCCGTCATGAATGACCACCACGTCCTCCGGGTCCGGCGAGTCCATGGCCCGCAGCCCGTTCAGGACCGAATGCTGCCGCTCGCTCCCTCCGGGCACTATCCGGCGGACCTTCGAGAACCCGTACCGCTCCACCACGTTCTCCCGGCAGAACGGGATCTCGTCTTCGGGAATCACGAGGCAGACCTCATCGATACAGGGAGCCTGCTCGAAAACCGCCAGCGTATGGGCAAGGATGGGCCTGCCCGCAAGCATGAGATACTGCTTGTTTATCCCCGCACCCATGCGCTTTCCCATCCCCGCGGCGGGGATAAGGGCCGTGACCCGCATCGTCGCTCCATTTCCTTCCCGATTTTTCAGGGATATCGATAATAAACGCAGGCTCTTGAACCGGTCAATGAAAAAGTTGCCGGTGGTTTCTAGTTCTTGCTTTTTGCCGTGCGCGAAGATACTCTTTTCACCGGAGGAGCTATTGATGGATCCGGTACGACATTTCAAGGTTTCCATTACCGTACTGGCCCTTCTCATTTCCCTGGGTACGCTCGGGTATATGGGGATCGAGGGGTGGAATTTTCTCGACTCCCTCTTCATGACGGCCATTACCCTGGCCACCGTCGGATACCAGGAGATCCATCCCCTCAGCGAAAACGGCAAGATATTCACCATGCTGCTCATCGTATTCGGTGTCAGCGTGCTCGGCTACATCGTGGGCAGCCTGGCGCAGATCATGTTCGAGGGGCAGTTCCAGCGCATTATGGGGAGGAAAAAGGTGGAAAAGAAAATTGAAGCCCTGTGCGACCATTACATCGTTTGCGGTTTCGGCAGAATGGGGGCGCTCATCTGCCGCGAGTTCGCAGCCAAGCCCCTCCCCTTTGTCGTCGTCGAGAAGATGCCCGATGTCATTGAAAAACTGGAAGCGGACGACTACCTGTTCCTCCGCGGGGACGCGACCGATGATGAAACCCTCCTGAAGGCAGGCATAAAAAGGGCAAAGGGGCTCATCTCGGTGGTCGCGTCCGACACGGAAAACGTCTACATCACGCTCACGGCGCGCGAGTTGAATCCCGATCTCTACATCCTGGCCCGCTCCGGCGCTGAAGGGTCGGATATCAAGCTGAAGCGGGCAGGCGCCAGCAAGGTGATATCCCCCTACCTCATCGGCGGCAGCCGCATGGCCCAGGCCATCCTGCGTCCCAACGTGGTGGACTTCATCGAGATTGCCACCGGCCGAGAACACCTGGAACTGCAGATGGAAGAAATCATCATCCCCCCCCATTCGGGCTTTGTGGGCGAAAACCTGATCAGCTCCGGGTTTCGCAAGGAGACCGGGGTAATGATTGTGGGAATCAAGAAATCCACCGGCCGGATGGTATTCAATCCCGAATCCCACACCAGGCTCGAAGCACGGGACACTCTCATTGTTCTGGGGGAACAATCAGCCATCCAGAAGCTCGAATACCTCGTGCAGTGCGCCACCTGCGCCGAAGACATTATCAAGCGCCACAAAGGGAAAAGCGATGGTGACGGCCAGGTCAGGGAAAGGTGAACGAGAGCGCCATGAAAGATTTTTCCGCACGGAAGACCAGAAAAAAGGATGCAGCCGGCAAAGACATTGTCTATGTCCACGTTCCGTACGCTCTCCTGGCTGACAACATGGATTTCATCCTGGAACGGCGAATCAACCCCGAAATTGCGTTTTCAGGGGATTCCCTCGATGTCCTTGACGGGGGAAGACTGGAGGAAAGCGCCGCGATCCTATCGGAAAACGGGATTCTGACCACCATGCATGCTCCGTTCATGGACCTGAGCCCCGGAGCACTGGATCGCCTGGTGAGGGATGCGACGCGAAGACGTTTCCGCCAAGTGATGGATGTTGCCCAAATCCTGCGCCCTTCTGTGGTCGTCTTCCATCCCGGATACGACCGTTGGCGTTTCGGCGGAAGCAGGGAACGGTGGCTGCGCTACAGCGTCGAAACCTTCCGGGAGGTTGTGGAAAGGGCCGAGGGGATGGGATGCGTGGCGGCTGTGGAGAATATTTTCGAGGAGGATCCCTCAACCCTGCGCGATCTGCTGGAAGCCCTGGACTCGCCGTTCTTACGGCACTGCTTCGATGTGGGGCACTGGAACCTCTTCTCGAAACTGGGCATGGAGGAATGGTTCGCGGAACTGGGAGGCTATATCGCCGAGGCGCATATTCACGACAACCACGGCACGGATGACAGCCATCACCCCCTGGGAGAGGCAAGCATTGACTTTCCGCTTTTCTTCCGCCTCATGGCCCGCCATGCCCCGGACGCCGCATGGACCATCGAGGCGCACAGCCGGGACGCCGTGCTCCGAGCGCTGGAAAACATCGCGCCCTTCCAGGAACAGCGAGACTCCCGGAGCGAACCGACGGGGCCGCCCCAACTTTTTCCTTGACAGCGGAACGCCTCATCGACAACAATAACGCCATGCATACGTTCAGCTATTCTCCCTTTTTCGACTTTTCCTTTTGGTGCGGTTTCTTTTTTCGACCGTCCACCCGGGAGAGAGGTCCGATGCAGGGGTAGCTGAAACAAATTCGAGACCGAGAGCCGAGGGTGGACAGGAAACCATCCCCGGCTTTTTTATTGCATCCGCAGAAGCACATGATGAAAGGGCCGGGGATCACTCCTCCGGCCCTTTTTCTTTCGGGAACAGGAAGAGAGGAAACAATGATTATCGTCATGAAAGCCGGGGCTGCCAAAAAGGACAGGGATGAGGTTCTAAAGCGTATCCGCGAACTGGGCTACAAGCCCCACGTGATCCACGGAACCACCAGGGACGTCATCGGAGCGGTGGGGGACGAGCGGGGCAAGCTGGTGCTCCAGTCGCTGGAGTCCATGCACGGTGTGGAAAGCGTGGTGCCCATCCTTCAACCGTACAAGCTGGCGTCGAAAGAGGTGAAACGGGAGCAGAGCGTAATTCGGGTCACGGATGACGTTTCGGTGGGGGGCTCGCAGATAGTCGTCATGGCCGGCCCCTGTTCCGTGGAGAGTGAGGAGCAGATCATCGAAACGGCCCTGGCGGTCAGGGATGCGGGAGCCCACATGCTGCGGGGCGGGGCATACAAACCCCGGACCTCACCCTATTCCTTCCAGGGGCTGGAAGAGGAAGGCCTACGGCTCCTCTCCAAGGCACGGGAAGTATCCGGCCTCCCCTTCGTCACCGAGGTGGTCAACCCCGAGACGGTGGAACTGGTTGCGGAGTATGCCGACATGCTCCAGATAGGCGCCCGCAACGCCCAGAATTTCGCCCTGTTGAAAAAGGTCGGGCAGCTCCGCAAGCCGGTCCTCCTGAAGCGGGGCATGTCCATGACCATCCAGGAATTCCTCATGAGCGCCGAATATGTCATGAGCGAGGGGAATCAGGCGGTGGTACTCTGCGAGCGCGGGATCCGCACCTTCGAAACCGCCACCCGCAACACCCTGGACCTCTCCGCCATCCCGGTGCTGAAGCAGAAGACCCATCTTCCGGTCATCGCCGATCCCTCCCACGGGACGGGCAACTACCATTACGTGGCGGCCATGGCCTATGCCGCCGTTGCAGCTGGAGCCGACGGGCTGATGATCGAGGTCCACTCCGACCCGGAGCATGCGTCCTCCGACGGCCCCCAGTCCCTGAAACCCTCCAAGTTCGCACTCTTGATGGAGAGGCTGAAGCTGTTCGCTGCAGCGTCGGACAGAACCCTGTAGCCCGCATCCCCGTCCAGGCGGGGCAACGCCGCATTCCCAGAGTCCCGGACAATTTCCTTGCCGTGGCACTATTTTCAATTTATCATTGGAAATACTTTAACCAAGGAGGAACGGGACATGCGCATTGCCGTACCATCAATCGTACCCGCACTCTGTCTCCTGTTGTGCTGTGCAGCCGGATCCGCCGCACGCGCGGCCGACGGTCCCACAGCAGCGGACATCCAGGTGCGGCGGGATTTCGAAACCATCCTCGACCTGTGGCGCGACGGGCGGTTCGAGGAACTGTATGACCGCTCCTATGGCTCCGCCGGCCGGTCACGGGAGTCTTTTCTGCGGAAGATGTCGGCCGCGGACCGCCGCCCCGCCTGCTGTTGGGAAAAGATGCAAGAGGTAAAGGTCACGATTTCGAACGCCGGCACCGCCACCCTGCGCGCACGAATCGGTCTTGAAGGAACGGGCACGGGTACCGACTCCTGTACCCGTTCTTTCCGGCTGCGCCGGGAAGACGGGGTGTGGAAGGCTTCGCTGTCAGACATCCTGGCCGTAGCAGGGGAATCTCGCAAGAAACGCGGCAGGCACTGACCTTTCATCCTGAAACGGCACCCGGAACGGCCCAATCCTCCGGAATCCGGCTCCTTTCACTGAAAAGGAGGAGCGAACACGGCCATAGAAACGATTTGACTTCACCGCCGCCTTTGGCTACTCTCCTCCCCCATGAAACCGAAAAGAGAGTCGGGCGGCACTGGCCGCCCCATAGAATTCCGGTGAACAGGAGGGGGCGGGAATGGAAGAAAAAATGACGATGCGGGAGGCCTCCGACAAGGCCTGGGAGATACTGAGCGCCCTGAAGGGTAACCATGGAAAGGATGAGCCGGTGGATCCCAGCTTCACCCTCTACCTGACCGAGATACTCATGACGCGGGGGACCCTCGAGCCTGCTGCGCTGTCACGGGAGATGGTGAACGACATTATTGCCGCCATGATGAAGCACGGCGTGGGCATGCATGATTGGCCGCTGATCCTGGAACAGCTCGTCAAAGCGCTCCACATGGTGATTCTCTACAATATTCCCGATGTCTACCAGGAAAAGGCCGCCGAACTTGCTGCGCAGGAAGTAATGAAGAAGTTCGATGAAACGAGGAAAGAATACTTGACCCTGATGGGAGCTGTCTGAGGAGGAATCCCGGGGAAAACAAGACGTGGCCGCGTCCGGAGAGGGCCGCGACCACGTCAACGACCCAGAATCATCGATTCATGAGGCTGCGCAGCGTGTCGGTGATACTGCTTTCAAAGTAGTGCACTATCCTGCCGTGGAGGATGTCCAGAGAGGCGGGGAGCGCTTCCCGCATCAGGGGCTTGGCAACATACCCGTCAAAATCAAGGGTAAAGGACTTTTGACGGATGGGTGCCGGATAGTCGAAGTTGTACATTCCGTACAGGAAGGTCAGATTCATGTCGCCGTAGTTCATCTCCAGATTGTGGAAGGCCCGGGCGATGGCGTTGGTGTCTTCGGCAACGGAAAAGATGGACAGAAGGTTCGGCGACAGATACGCGTTCCAGTCGGCCGGATTCGGTTCCGAAAGCTCTATATTGTTGAAGTATCGGAGCCCGAGCCGGTTCACGGCCAGATCGGGGACATCGGGAAAGGCGTCGAACAGGGCCTCGGCAATGCCGAGGAAAGTTTTGCGCAGCACCTCGAAACCGGGATACCTCTTGTAATCCATCCAGAGAAAATTCGGGGCGATACAGAGATTCATCTCCCCCCCCTCCCCCTGAAAAAACCAGTGATTCTCCTTGACATGTCTTCGTACCGGCTCGGATCCGCACTTCATCTCGATCTGTTCGGCAAGGGCCGCCTTGCGCTGCATGCGGGGGAAGAACTCCTGCGCCTTTTCCCGAAGCCCAGAAGGGAGCTCGGAAGAAATCTGGTAGAGGTTCTTGTTGAAATCCATTCGTACCGTAACGTTTTTCAGAAAATCCGCGCGATATTTTCCGGACATGATGCCTCCTTGTCTCTTTGTCTCTTTGTACTGTGAGGTGCTATCTTCTATCGCAGTTTTGTCGCAGAGTCACGTTTTTTTATTGCCGATCCTTTTCCTTCTGCCGGCTGGATTGTACCGGAAAAATGGGGAAAGGGGATATAAGTAATTGAAAGAATACCCTCCCCTGTTTATAATGCGGCTAAAATTTCTTGCCGGTGGTGCTGATTGGACGTTAAATCGACAGAATTTCTGAA
>JAAZOO010000125.1 GCA_012797715.1 Geobacteraceae bacterium
CATGGGGATCGAAAATGTCAACCGTTAAATCTAGGTTCGGCAGTTGGAGGCATCCTTCGTTCTCTCCGATTGCCGTTCTTTGTGCTGCTCCAAGCTCATTTCACTACAGCCGATACACTCACCCTTGGGGTTCGGACAGTATCGGCTGTGGCCGCTCAATTTCGCTAAGAGCAGCAACGAAATACGACAGAGTCGCTCTCTGCGGATACCTCCAACTGCCGGTTTTAGGTTAAAAAGAAGATACCCGCATTCTGTTTCGTTATGGCTGGGAATATGGAGACAAAAAACGGTGAAGGGCGCCGATTGTGCGCGCTTCGGGATTTTCACTGGTGGATGGTGAGTGTCAGCCATATGGCCGATAGGGCGAAAATGAAATTTGCCGCCCATGCGGAAACCAGGGGGGGGAGCACGTCCGTCTGTCCGAAGGAAATGAGAATTGCATTGATAATGAAGTAAGCGAAGCCGATTGCAAGGCTGAGGCCGATTCCCAGGGCAATTCCGCTGGTCCGTCCTCCGCGCAGGGCGAACGGGATCCCGACGAATGCCATAATCAGGCACGCAAAGGGGAGGGAGAGTTTCGAGTGCATCTGCGCCAGGTACCTGGTTGCATCGTATCCGCCTTTTTTGAGTTTTTCGGTGTACCCTCTCATCCTGAAAAAACCCATGTCTTCCGCGTACTTGTCCCATGTCTTGAGATCGTCTACCTTGAGACTGAAAGGGACCGGGAGGGTTTGTATCCGCTGGGAAGAGGGCGTCGCTCCTTTGGAAAAATCCATTTCCACGACATTCCTCAGTGTCCAACGTGAACCGTCCCAAACCCCTTCTTCCGCCTCCAGGCGTCGCACCGGACGCATATCCTCTGTCGTTTGCCAGAGGGTTACGCCTTTCAGTGTCCGGGTTGCCGGGACAAAGAGGCGTGCCTGCAGAATGTAGTTCTCTTCCCGGTACCAGATGTTGTTCAGACGGAAGAAGGTGCTCGGGTTTCTTTTCTGGATAAGCACTTCTTCAATGTATTTCATCTGTTGCGAGGTATTCGGAATGATGACCTCGTTGGAAAAAAAGGTGAACAGGCTCAGCGCGAAAGCAATGGCGATGATGGGTTCGGCGATCTTTCTCAGGCTGATGCCGCAGCTCTGCATGGCGATTATCTCACTGGAGCGGGAAAGCGTGCCCAGAGTGAGCAAGGTTGCCATGAGTACCGCAAGCGGCATTATCTGGTTGACGATCGCCGGAATCTTGTACAGGAAAAAAAGGAGAATATACAGTGGGTTGCAGTCTGATTGGGAGAAGCGGCGGACCTTTTCCAGAAAGTCGATGACCAGGTAAATCGTTACGAAAGAACCTGTCGACAGAGCAAGCAGTCTCAGGTACGTGGCACAGATGTAGCGGCGTAACACTTTCATGAAATCCGGAACCGGGACAGACGCACCTGAGCCCGCCGGAGAAGCCGGGCCGGTAGTTCGAAGAGGGGTACCCTCTGATCATTCGCCGTCTTGGAGAAGAGGTAGATTCCGAGGCCGATAAACAGGATATTCGGCATCCACATGGAGACGGCCGGGGGGATGACGCCGTTTTGCCCCATGGTCTTGCCGGCGGTGAGAACGATATAGTAGAGAAGCAGCAGCGCAATGCAGATGGAAAACCCCGATGACTTGCCTGCCCGGCGATTCTGCAGGCCGAGCGGAACGCCGATGAGGGCGAAGACGAAGCAGGCGAAAGGAAGGGCAAGACGGCGGTGGAATTCCAGGAACAGGTCCCTCCTTGTCCGGGCGTCGTTTCCGGGCGCAGCCATGGCCTTCCGCAATTCGGGGAAGGTCATGTCCACTTCATTGATGGTCGGCACAATCTTGTAGTTCTGGTTGAAATTCACGCTCAAATCGTAGCTTTCGAACTCCATGAGCTGGTACCCGGCCTTGCCGCGGGGCCTGTGGACGCCGCCGTCCAGAAGTTTCAGTCGAAGGGTCTTTTTGTCGGGGTCCGTCATAATGATCCCGTTTCTGGCGAAAATGGTAACCGAATCATCGGGGTTTCTCTCGTCGTAGATCAGTATTCCCGAGATATGGTGTTTTTCCTCGTCGTATCGTGCCACATAGAGTACCAGCCCCGGAAAATCGTCGTTGAAGACACGATCCTTCAGGCTGATATTCACCCGGGTGTTGATGGCGTTGTACAGGAGTGTCTTGAATGAGGTGTTGCCCCAGGGGAGGGCATAGACGGTGATGGCGGTAGTTGCCAGGTAGGCGATGACGGCAAAGGCGATGACCGGCGGCAGGAGACCGTACAGGCTTATGCCGGTCGCCTTCATGGCCGTAAGCTCGCTGTCGGCGGAAAGCCTGCCGAACGCAAGGAGCACCGCCAGCAGAAACGACATGGGTATGGTGACGATGGAGAAGGAGGGGAGCATGTACGCCACCAGCCGCAGGACATCGGTTAGGGGAACGCCCTTCGCAATAACCATCTCTGCGAGCTTGATGAACCTTCCCATGAGGAGCACGAATGTGAAAACGGCGAATCCCAGCAGAAAAGGAATGATAATCTCCCTGCCGATATACCGATAGAGGATTCTGGTCATGACAGGAGCATGATACATGACCCACGGCCAAATAGCAACCTGCCGCTGCCGCGGGGTTACGGTACTCCAGCCCGTTTTCAGCGGAGAATCCATGCTTGCCTACAAAATTACTGTTGCGAAACAATGCCCCTTATGGTATACAGATTCGCTATTTACCACACACGTCCCTTTTCTTCCGGCGGTGTCTGCATCGGGCGGATCCCGGGGGACGGAGGAACAACCAAAGGAGAGTATCAATGTCGAACATCACCATGAAAGAATTGCTGGAAGCAGGGGTGCACTTAGGTCACCAGACCAAGCGGTGGAATCCCAAGATGAAACCGTACATTTTCGGGGCGAGGAACGGTATCTACATCATCGATCTCCAGAAAACCGTCCGACTGTTCAAGAATGCCTATGCCTTCGTCAAGGAAACGGCCCAGAAGGGAGAGACCGTCCTCTTCGTCGGCACGAAGAAGCAGGCCCAGGATTCCATTGCCGAAGAAGCCCGGCGATGCAACATGTTCTACGTGAATCAGCGGTGGCTCGGCGGCATGCTGACAAACTTCGCCACCGTGCGCCAGAGCATCGATCGTCTGAAGCGGCTCGACGCCATGTTTGCCGACGGTTCCATCGAAGCCTATACGAAAAAGGAAATACTGAGCCTGGAAAAGCAGCGCGAGAAGCTCGAAAAATCCCTGGGAGGGATCAAGGGGATGAACAAGCTGCCGGGAGCCATTTTTGTCATTGATCCCAAGAACGAGTCCATTGCGGTTACGGAAGCCAACAAGCTCGGCATTCCGGTCGTGTCCGTGGTTGATACCAACTGTAACCCCGACCCGATCGACCACATCATTCCGGGCAACGATGATGCAATCCGCGCCATTCGCCTGCTTTCCAGCAAGATTGCAGATGCCGTGATAGAAGGTGTACAGGCACGTGAGGCAGAGCTGAAAAGCGACAGCGACGACGCAGGGGCGGAGACCCCGGTGGAAGCCGAGGCCGAGACCGAAGCGCCCGCTGTACCGGAAGAGTAGGGGCATTCAGGGCGAACGGGAACGGTGCTGCCTCCGGAAGCCGGTCGTGCCGTTTGTGGCGATGGAGAAATGCGGATACTTGCACACCGGTTCGATGAGGGTTTCGTCGAACCGTGGAGGGAGGATAGAAAGTGACTATTACAGCAGCACAGGTGAGTGAACTGAGAAAAGTGACAGGCGCAGGCCTCATGGACTGCAAGAAGGCGCTGGCCGAGACCGGCGGAGACCAGGAAAAGGCCGTCGACTACCTGCGGAAGAAGGGTCTTGCCGCGGCTTCCAAAAAGGCCGGCCGCATCGCATCCGAAGGAGTCGTCGGTTCCTATATTCACGCCGGCGGCAAGATCGGCGTGCTGGTCGAGGTGAACTGCGAAACGGATTTTGTGGCCAAGAACGAGGCGTTCCAGGCTTTTGTCAAGGATATCGCCATGCACATCGCGGCCGCCTCTCCTCAGTTTGTCCGTCGTGAAGAGGTTCCTGAGGAGCTCCTGGAGAGGGAAAAGGAAATCTATCGGGCCAAGGCGAAGGAAAGCGGTAAGCCGGACGCAATCATTGAAAAGATCGTGGAAGGTCAGATCAACAAGTTCTACGGTGATATCTGTCTCCTGGAACAGGCGTTCGTGAAGGATCCCGACAAGACCATTCAGACCTACCTGAACGAAACCATTGCCGCCATCGGAGAAAACATGTCCATTCGCCGTTTCACCAAATTCGTCCTGGGTGAAGGTCTGGCCAAAAAGGAGAGTGATTTTGCCGCGGAGGTGGCAGCGGCTGCAGGAGCCTGATGGTTCCACCGGCGGTACGGATGGGGGCGTTCATGCGTCCACCATCCGTACCTGCGTTTTACGGTCCATGATTCGATCCTGTCCGGTAGGCCCCGCGTGTACGGCGGCGACGGGAGAAGGGGCACGCAGACTATGAGCAAGCCGCGGTATGGAAGGGTGCTGTTGAAGCTTTCGGGCGAGGCCCTGGCTGGAGAACAGAAATACGGTATCGATCCTTTGACGATTACGTCAATCGCCGCCGAAATACAAGATGTGGTCTCATGCGGGACCGAGATGGCGCTCGTTATCGGCGGAGGCAACATATTCCGCGGCCTCGCGGCATCCTCACGGGGCATGGACAGGGCGAGCGCTGACTATATGGGCATGCTGGCCACGATGATAAATTCGCTGGCGATGCAGGATGCCCTGGAAAAGATGGGAGTGGATACCCGAGTGCAGTCTGCCATTGAGATGCGGGAAGTGGCTGAGCCGTATATCCGCCGACGCGCTATCCGGCACCTGGAAAAGGGGCGGGTGGTGATTCTCGGCGCAGGCACGGGGAACCCGTACTTTACGACCGATACCGCGGCAAGTCTTCGCGCAATGGAGATCGGTGCCGAGGTAATCCTGAAAGGGACCAAGGTCGACGGCGTCTATTCGGCCGATCCCATGAAGGATCCCACTGCCTTCAAGTTCTCCCAGTTGAGCTATATCGATGTCCTGAAAAAGGGCCTTCAGGTCATGGACGCCACCGCCACATCTCTCTGCATGGACAACAGCCTGCCCATTATTATCTTCAATGTCACAACCGCAGGAAACATCAAGAAGGTTATCCTCGGTGAGGAAATCGGCACCATCGTAAAAGGAGAATAACATGACGAAGGACGTCCTCGCTTCCATGAAAAAGAGCATGGAGAAGTCCATCGACTCGCTCCGGAAAGAGTATCAGAAGGTCAGGACCGGTCGAGCCACCACCGCTGTCCTGGATGATATCAGAGTCATGTATTACGACACACCGACGCCCATCAATCAGGTTGCGCAGATTGCCGTGCCCGAGGCCCGCATCATCACGATTCAGCCGTGGGAAACGAAGATGATTTCCGCCATCGAGAAAGCGATACTCAACGCCAATATCGGACTTACTCCCACCAATGACGGCAAGCTTATCCGTCTTACCATCCCTCCACTCACGGAAGAGCGGAGGAAGGAAATCGCAAAGCAGCTGAAGAAAATGGCCGAAGAAGCAAAAATCGCACTCAGAAATATTCGGCGTGATTCCATCGATTCCCTGAAAAAGCTGGAAAAAGACAAGAAGATATCGGAAGATGACCTGAAACGGGCCGAAAAAGAGGTCCAGGACGTGACGAACGGCTTTGTCGTCAAGGTGGACGAGGTTTTCTCCGCAAAGGAAAAAGAGGTCATGGAAGTCTGACGGCGTGCCGTTCTTCCCGTACTATGACAGGGCCTGCCCTTCGTAGTCTCGTCTTTCACTGCCGGTTGAACCGTGGTATCATCCCGTTGACCCCTGTCCGCATGGGGTTTTTTATTTAGGGCTA
>JAAZOO010000126.1 GCA_012797715.1 Geobacteraceae bacterium
TGGCCCCTTAACAGAAAGAGGCATCGAACCTCGATGCCTCTGTCCTTGGTTTGACCTTGGCGAATTCCAAATGGTAGGCGCGGGCGGTTTCGAACCGCCGACCCCTAGCGTGTCGAGCTAGTGCTCTACCCCTGAGCTACGCGCCTTCATGAAAAGCAGAGTGTTTTTACCAAGTTGTTCCTCATTTGTCAAGGAATTTGTTCACTTCTACGGTTTTTTTCCCAGGGGACACTTTTCAGGAGGTCCAGCACCGCGTTTGCCACTTCATCAATTCCGATATCCGACAGGCAGCGTGCCCCGTTTTTGCATCGCGGCGTATAGCCGAATTTTGTGCAGGGTGAGCAGTCAAGGTGCCGGTTGAGAACGATATGGTGCACACCCCGGGGTGCCCACTTGTTTTCGATCCCCGGACCGAATAGAGAAACTGTCGGCACATCCAGTGCCTCGGCTATATGGAGGACACCCGAATCTCCAGACACCAGAACACGGGATTTGCTCAATACAGCCGCGGTTTCTGCAAGAGAGGTGCATCCCGCCAGATTCAGACCGATGCCTCCAGCGGTGATCTTTTCACCCGCCTCTGCATCTCCCCTTCCTCCTACGACCACGACGGCTACTCCGCCGCTGTGAAGTCGCATCGCAAGCTCACGGAAATTTTCGGTTCCCCACCGCCTCTCCGGGATGCTGGCCCCGGGGAACAGGGTGACAAACGGACGATCGGAATAGGCTGCAATCTTGTCGACAGCAGCATCTACCGCTCTTTCCGGAACGGTGAGAAACGGCCCGGAGCTCCCGAGACTATCGGTAATTCCGAGAGGTTCGAGAAGCGAGAAAAAACTGGATTTTTCATATGTTTCGTGGGAATAGGAAACGGTATGGGTAAACATCCTTTTCCGTTGATTGGTCGCGTAGCCTATCAGCACAGGAGCCCTCGTCATACGGGCGATAATTGCAGAGAGACGGTGCCATTGTTCGGTATCGATGACAATATCGTACGTGCTGCGCAGGGCCCCTGCCAGCTCCCGGAGAGAGTCGTAACAAAAGGTGCGATCCACGGCCCGACACAAGGAAAAGATGGCCGAGTTTCGCTTTTCCGCAAGGATAGTGATGCTGCCGTCCGGATACTTCTCCTTCAACGCGGCAATGGCCGGAAGAAGGTGCACGGCGTCTCCGATGCCTCCGGGCCGGATGAAGAGAATGCTCTTCGGTTGGGGAAGCGGTTTCACTTCCGGTTTCCGAATCAGATGGATAAGCACTGTACCGAACAGTCGATCCAATGACTTCAGCAGGCGAATCTTCACCATTGCAGCTCTCCTACCCTTCCGGGAACGGAAACAGTTCATACCGTCCGAGCCCGAATGCGCATCCTTTTCCGCATGAGAAGTACTCGCCAAGAAGCAGCGCAGGGAAGAAATCCGTCAGATCGCCGCACAGGAGAACGGAACCTAGGATTCCTTCCAATGAGCCCCGTTTCCATAATTCCCACTGCATGCACTTGTCATCCAGAATGACGGTTTCGCTCATGCGTGCCAGCCGCGGAAAGTCCATCTCCATGGAGCTTCCATAATAATAATAGGCGAGTGAGGAAATACGTCGCAAAAGTGTGCGAAAAAAAGGAGAGAAGGTAAAGCAACGAAGAAAGCCGCCATCCTGGGAGATACGCATGGGTGTCACGAAACGCAGACCTACCCGGCCGGACGGGAGGGTATTCAGGGCAATCAGGTCATCCGCGGAAATGGTCGAAAGCCCTTCGGGAGACGCGGACCGTTTTTCCCACCGTACAGGAGTCCGAAATCCCGAACATCCCTCGGATTCGACAGTGAGAATCTCGACAGGATGATAGCCGATTCCCGTTTCCGACCGGAACATTTGTATCACGGCATTCCGGAAATCCGACAGGTAGTTCATGGCGCTGCCCACAACTACAAGCCCGAGCTCCACAATCAGGGGTCTGGCACACGGGCAGGGGAGAAGAGGAATGTGGAAAACGAACGGAAGCGGCGGCTTCTGGTGACGTTTGCGCGCCACAGGATCCTGTGCAAGTTCCTGTGCGAAGACAGCGTGGAAGGGACAGTCTGGGCGACCAGTGCAGCATGCGCAGTCGCCGTTCGAACGGCACACCGTGTCCCGGAACACTTGGCGGAAACGGTATTTCAGGGAGAAAAGGGCGAACGGATCCCCACATTCCGAAGGAAGTCGGAGGGTAAAAACGATCTTGGTGAAAACAAGGTCCACCGCCGCCCCCTTTCCAGGCCCTTCCGACAGCTCATTCTCTCCCCAAGACCAGACCTCCCGGAGGGACCGGTACGGAACAGGCCGGAATACCCCTACTTCTTCAGCATGCCGAAGATACCGTACAGGTTCACGTCCTTGTTGAGTTCGGCCAGTGTCTTGGTTAGAGGCACCTCTTTGGGACAGACCTTCACGCAGTTCTGCGCGTTGCCGCATTCGGCGATGCCACCCTCACCCATGAGAATTTCCAGCCGTTCTTCCCGGCTCATGTCACCGGTTGGATGAATGTTGAAGAGTCTCACCTGGGCAATGGGAGACGGGCCCATGAAAGTCGAACGGGAATTGTACTGAGGACAGGCCTCCATGCAACAGCCGCAGGTCATGCATTTTGCGAGGCGGTACCCTTCCTCCTGATCCTTCGGCGCAAGGCGCGGCCCTTCTCCCATGTCGTGCGTGCCGTCAATGGGTATCCAGGCGTTTACCTTTTTCAGCGCATCGAACATTTTCGATCTGTCAACGTGGAGATCCCGAACTACGGGAAACTTGGTGAGCGGCTCCAGCGTAAGGTCGGTTCCGTGTTTTTCGACAAGAGCAGAGCATGCTTGGCAAACGGATCCGTTTATTATCATGGTGCAGGCCCCGCAGATTTCCTCCATGCAGTTGCATTCCCATACCACCGGCGTTGTTTTCTCTCCGCGCGCGTTTACCGGGTTCTTCCGTATTTCCATGAGAACGGAGATTACGTTATGGCCGGGCTCATAGGGGACGGCAAATTCCTCCCAGTACGGAACAGAGTTCGGTGTATCCTGGCGTTTTATCCTGAGGCGAATCATTTTTTCCGCCATGCTAGTTTCCCTCCTTCCTGGCTGAAGACTGCTTTTCCACGTTGTAGACCCTTTGACGGGGTGCGATGAAACGGAGGTCCACTTCCTCATAGGAGATGCGCGGCCCTTCCGGGGTATATTGGGCAATGGTTGTCTTCAGGAAATTGGCATCGTCGCGCTCCGGGAATTCCGGCTTGTAGTGGGCGCCCCGTGACTCGTTCCGCATCAAGGCACCGACCGTAATCACCCGGGCCAGATCCAGCATGTGACGAAGCTGGCGGACAAACTGCGCTGCCTGATTGGCGGTCCCCCGTGCGCTGTCCAGGACTCCGACGGTGTTCCATCTCTCTTGAAGTTCCTGCAGCTTTTCGTCCGTTGCCCGCAGTCGCTCATTATAGCGTACTACGGTCACGTTTTCGGTCATCAGTTCTCCCATCTCCTGCGCCAGGCGATAGGGGTTCTCCGGCCCGTTCATCCTGCATATGGCGGCGAAAACATCTTCCTGGCGTCGCTGCTCCCTCTCGAAGCAATCCCTGCTCACGTCTGCGGCACCAGTTTTCAGGCCGTTGGCGAAGCGAACGGCGGCCGGTCCCGCGACCGTTCCGGAATAGATGCAGGAGAGGAGCGCATTGGCTCCCAGGCGATTGGCACCGTGGTACTGATAGTCACATTCGCCCACGGCAAAAAGTCCCGGAATATTGGTCATATGTTCGTAGTCGACCCAGATCCCACCCATGGAGTAATGGACACCCGGGAAGACCTTCATGGGGAATTTTCGGGGGTCTTCGCCGGCAAATTTCTCGTATATCTCCAGGATGCCGCCCAGCTTGCGATCCAGGTAATCGGGCGGCAGGTGGGTCAGGTCCAGGTACACCTGGTTCTTGCCGTCTATTCCCAGTTTCTCGTCTACACAGACATGGAATATCTCGCGAGTTGCGATATCGCGGGGGACCAGGTTCCCGTACGCGGGATACTTCTCTTCCAGGAAATACCATGGTTTTCCGTCCTTGATGGTCCAGATTCGTCCACCCTCTCCCCGTGCTGATTCCGACATGAGGCGCAGCTTGTCGATCCCCTGAATTGCCGTGGGATGCACCTGGATGAACTCCCCATTTGCGTATCGGACTCCCTGGGAATAGAGTGTTGCGGCGGCAGCTCCGGTATTGATGGCCGAGTTTGTAGACTTGCCGAAAATCACTCCCGGCCCTCCGGTGGCCATAATCACAGCGTCGGCGGCAAAGGTCCGTATCTCCATGGTGCGCATATCCATGGCGGATATTCCCCGGCAGATACCGTCATCATCGATGACCGCGCCGAGGAAGTCCCAGAACTCGTACTTCACAACCTTGCCCGCTACTTCGAAACGACGTACTTGCTCATCAAGGGCGTACAGGAGCTGCTGACCGGTGGTGGCCCCGGCAAATGCGGTGCGCCGGTATTTCGCGCCGCCAAAGGCCCGGAAATCAAGGTTTCCTTCCGGTGTACGGTTAAACATGACCCCCATGCGATCCATCAGCTTGATGATTGCCGGAGCCGCATGGCACATGTTACGTACCGGTGTCTGGTTTGCAAGAAAATCGCCCCCGTATACGGTGTCGTCAAAATGTTCATCAGGCGAATCGCCTTCGCGGGTGGGCTGGACACAGCCGTTGATTCCCCCTTGGGCGCACACGGAATGGGACCGGCGAACCGGGACCAGGGAGAATAGATCCACGCGGTGTCCTGCTTCGGCAACCTTGACCGCCGACATGAGACCGGAAAGACCGCCTCCCACGATTATTATTCTTCTTTTGCTCATTAACATACTCCTGACCCGGCAGCGCCGGAAAGATTATAGAAAATAACTGAGCGCCGCAAGGCCGAAAACCGCCATCCCCGCTGAAACGGCAACGCAGATTTTGCTTAGAGCCCTCTGGGTTTTTTCGCCGATTGCGATGCCCCAGGTAATTAGAAATCCGAAAAGACCGTTTCCCAGGTGGTAGGAGGCTGAGACAATTCCGAGAACGTAGAAAACCAGAATCAGAGGATTTTCCAGACTCCTCTGGACAAGCTCGAAACTGACATGCTCGCCCGTTATTAATCCGGAGATGCGGGTGGCGTACACATGGTAAATGATAAAGGAGAATGCTGCCACGCCGGTTAGCCGTTGCAGCAGGTACATCCAGTTCCTAGCATACCCGAATCGCAAGACGTTGGCCTGCCCCGTATATACGATGTAGAGGCCGTACAGGGCATGGAACAGAATGGGAACCCAGATAAGGGAAATTTCTATCAGGAGGATGTAGGGGAGTCCCATGAAAAACTCTACCTTGGAGTTGTAGACTTCGGGGCCGAACATGGCAAAACTGTTGGTGAAGAAGTGCTCCAGCAGAAAGACGCCGATGGGAAGCACCCCCGTCAGGGAATGGATGCGGCGGAGATAAAATGAATACATGCGTTTTGTCGCCAAGGGAAATATTCTCCTCTCTATGGTGGGTTCTTGATTCCGCTTCGGACAGGCAAAGCCGTCTCACCGATTGAAATCCAGTATCACAATTCTGTGGAATTCATCGGACGAAAAAATCGGCGCGAAAAAAATCAGGGGGATGGGAACGCAGCGGCAGAAAACAGATAACGGCTAAAGGATGTCCGCGCCTCTCACAACGTGTTGCTTTTCCGCGGTCTATCTGGTAATAAAGGCGGGTCCGCAAACGCAAGTTTTGAAAAATACCAACAAACTCCGGATTTTGTCAACCTCGGATTTCAGAAAGAATACTACCATGAGTCAATTCCGCTTCACCCTCAGACAAAAAGACCCTTCCAGCTCGGCGCGTCGCGGTGTCCTTGAAACACCCCACGGCAGGATAGAGACACCGATATTCATGCCGGTCGGCACCCATGCCGCCATGAAGGCCATGACACCCCGACAGGTCGAAGAGACCGGCGCGCAAATCCTTCTCTGCAATACCTACCACCTTCATCTGCGCCCCGGCGAGGCCCTTGTGGAAAAAGCCGGAGGACTCCACCGCTTCATGGGGTGGAACGGTCCCATCCTTACCGACTCCGGCGGTTTCCAGGTGTTCTCCCTCCCCAACAAACGGATCACCGAAGAGGGTGCATTCTTCCGTCATGAGATCACCGGCGAAGAGGTGTTCCTTGACCCGGCCAAGGCTATGGCCATCCAGGAGCACCTGGGCGCCGATATCATCATGGCCTTTGATGAATGCATACCCTACCCATGCGACAGGAGCTACGCAGACCGCTCAACACGCAAGACGCTGCGCTGGGCGAAAGAATGCAAACAGGCCCACACCCGGCCTGATCAAGCGCTTTTCGCCATCGTTCAGGGGAGCGTATTCGACGATCTGCGCGCCATGTGTGCACGGGAGCTGGTGGACATGGACTTTCCCGGATACGCCATAGGCGGCGTCAGCGTGGGCGAAGGTCTGGAACTCCTGAAAAAGGTGGTGGAGTTCACCGCGCCGCACCTGCCGCAGAACAAACCGCGCTACCTGATGGGGGTCGGTTTGCCGGAAGATATCCTGGAAAGCGTGGAACGGGGGATGGACATGTTTGAC
This sequence comes from Geobacteraceae bacterium, assembly GCA_012797715.1. Lineage (GTDB taxonomy): Bacteria > Desulfobacterota > Desulfuromonadia > Geobacterales > Geobacteraceae > RPRC01. The sequence goes on from JAAZOO010000126.1 coordinate 6,614, forward strand.
TGCGTCATCCCCACGCGCTATGCGCGAAGCGCCACTTTGTTCACCAACCGCGGCAGGATTCGACTCACCAGTAGAAAATACCGTCGAGATTTCTACCCGATTGATCCGAACTGCACCTGTTACACCTGTACAAACTTCAGCCGGGCCTATCTCCACCACCTCTTCGTTTCCAACGAGGTCCTCTCCGCGATCCTGGCAAGCATCCACAACGTGCATTTTTACCTGAATCTCATGAGCGAAGTCCGCCTAGCCATTGAAGAGGGACGGTTTTCCGCCTATAAGAGGGACTTCCTGGGCGCGTACAGGGAGGGGGAAAAGAATCGTAAA
>JAAZOO010000127.1 GCA_012797715.1 Geobacteraceae bacterium
CAGTGCGACCGGGTGTGGCCTTGAAGCGCCTTGATGCACTGGCGCGTGATTATATTTCAAAAAAGGGGTTCGGTGACTTTTTCCGGCATGGTCTGGGGCATGGCGTCGGGCTTGACGTCCATGAAAAACCCGTAGTATCCTTTCGCGGCGAAGGGGAAGTCGTTGAGGGCATGGTATTTACGATAGAGCCCGGTATCTATCTTCCAGGGTGGGGCGGCGTACGTATCGAAGATACGGTTTGCGTAACATCGAACGGGAGTTCACTATTGACAAAGGTTTCCAAAGAACTGATAGTGCTTTAAATTCCCTGTTGAAGCCAATCGTATTGGAGAGTTTTGTGCCTTACGGCACGTAAAAAGGAGAAGTGAATGGATATTAAGGATCTGAAGTCCCTGATAAAGATGGTTACTGAAACTGATATCACTGAATTCAAACTTGAGGTGGCCGGGGAAAAGGTTTGCATACGGAGGGGAAAAACGCCTGAAGCAGTGAATTATGTTCTTCCTCAACCCATGACGCCCCAGCAGGTTATGCCCGCCGTGCAGGAAAAGGAGTCTGTGACGAAACCGGCAGCCCTTGCATCTGAGAAGTCTCAGGCCATCACCTCTCCGATCGTCGGTACCCTCTACCGCGCGCCTGCACCTGACGCCCCACCCTATGTTGAAGTCGGGCAGATAGTGGAAAAGGGACAGGTCCTGTGCATTGTTGAGGCAATGAAGCTGATGAACGAAATCGAAGCGGAATTCAGGTGCCGGATAACGAAGATATGCAAAGAGAATGCGCAGCCTGTTGAATACGGTGAGACGCTTTTCCTCGTGGAACCGCTCTGAACGTCGGCATTTCGAACCATTTCAAGAATATTTCATTGAAAGGTGAATTCCAGGGCCGACAGGAGACCAACGGATGTTTCATAAAATTCTCATAGCGAACCGGGGCGAGATTGCACTGCGCATTATCAGGGCTTGCAAGGAGCTTGGGATCAAAACGGTTGCCGTGTATTCCACAGCGGATGCGGATTCCCTGCATGTTAAGCTTGCTGATGAAAGTGTTTGTATCGGTCCGGCTCCAAGCATGCAGAGTTACCTGAATGTCAATGCCATCATCAGTGCAGCGGAATTGACCGACTCGGAGGCGATTCATCCCGGATACGGCTTTCTTGCCGAGAATACGGCTTTCGCGGAGATATGCGAGAATTGCGGCATCACGTTTATCGGGCCGTCTTCCGAGAGCATGCGGCTGATGGGCGACAAGATCAGTGCGCGGCAGGCGATGATTAAGGAAGGGATACCCATACTGCCCGGAACTACGGATGGTGTCCAGGGAGTAAACGAGGCCATCTCAATCGCTAAGAAAATTGGATTTCCGGTCATCATAAAAGCGTCTGCCGGCGGTGGCGGTAGGGGGATGAAAATTGTTCATTCTCCGGCAGCCCTTCCGAACGCCTTTGCGACGGCAAGAGCAGAAGCGCAGGCTGGTTTCGGAAATCCCGAGGTCTATATTGAAAAGTACTGCCAACAGCCGCGTCACGTGGAAATTCAACTCCTTGCGGACAAGCACGGAAATGTTGTCCACCTTGGCGAACGTGACTGTTCCATCCAGAGGCGCCACCAGAAACTTATTGAAGAATCTCCCTGCACCCTTATCACTCCCGATTTGCGCAAGGAGATGGGAGATGCAGCCGTCCGAGCGGCAAAATCAGTGGGATATAACAGCGCCGGAACCGTTGAGTTCCTCGTGGATACCGACAACAAGTTTTATTTCATGGAAATGAACACCCGGATTCAGGTCGAACATCCCGTTACGGAAATGGTTACCGGCATCGATATCGTTCGAGAGCAGATACGTTCCGCAGCCGGTCTGAAGCTTCGCTATAAGCAGGGCGATATAAAAATAAAAGGGCATGCGATAGAGTGCCGTATAAACGCCGAAGACCCGATTTCGTTCATTCCATGCCCCGGGAAGATAACATCATACCATACGCCGGGAGGACTCGGCGTGCGTGTTGACTCCTTTGTCTACGATCAATACACGGTCCTTCCCCATTATGATTCGCTTGTCTCAAAGCTGATTGTCCATGCGGAGACTCGTGACGATGCGATACGCCGGATGATCCGGGCGCTTGATGAATACATAATTGATGGTATAAAAACAACAATACCTTTCCATAAAAGAATCATGGCGAACAAAGAGTTTATCGAAGGACATTTTGATACCGGTTTTCTTGAAAGGATGGTGTTGAAATAAGATGGAATTCCCTGAAGAACTCAAATACAGTAAGGAACACCTCTGGGTACGGGTTGAGGGAGATAGGGCATACATTGGAATAACCGATTACGCCCAGGAAGAATTGGGTGCAATCACCTCCATTGAGCTTCCCGAGGTTGGTGATGAGATTGAGCAGGAAGATTCTTTTGGCTCCATAGAGGCACGAAAGACGGTGGCCGAGCTTTACGCGCCTCTAAGCGGTCCGGTGCTGGAAGTGAATGGAGAGTTGCTCGATAATCCCGCGCTCCTGAACGAAGACCCCTATGACAGCGGCTGGATAGCCGTTATTTCCATCGAGGACCCGGAAGAGCTGAATCTGCTCCTTTCAGCTGATGAGTACGGGGACACTCTCGGTGATTTTGATTGAAAAGTTGCCAACCTTTCCCTGTTTGCACTGGATAGTACACCGTGTCGCTCCTTGTAGGACAAATCGATTACGCTAATTGCACCCCCATTTTCACGGCACTGCGGAAGAATTTCGATTGCAGCGGCTACCGCTTCATACATGGTGTTCCTTCCCGGCTGAATTTGCTTCTTTCGGAAGGTAAAATTGATCTCAGTCCCTCTTCCTCCATTGTGTATGGGAGATCGTGCGGACAATACCTTCTCCTCCCCGACCTTTCCATCACCGCAGACGGCCCGGTCAGGAGCGTTCTTCTGTTTTCCCGTCTTCCCTTTGAATCCCTTGGCGGCGAGACCATATGCCTTACCTCTGATTCGGAAACTTCGGTTGTTCTTCTAAAGGTAATCCTAGCAAAATATTATGGTTTCACGAATCGATTCGTCGTACGGAGGGTAGATACTCCGGCTGACGCGCTGCGCGACTGTACCGCTGTTTTGGTGATAGGTGACACCGCTCTCAAGTGGGCGTCTTCCGGTCTCTCACTCTATCGGTACGATCTTGGGGAAATGTGGCATTCTCTTACCGGGTTGCCGTTCGTCTTCGCCTTGTGGATACTCAGAAAAGACGCCGCAGAAGCCAAGTATGAAGAGGTGGCACGGCTAAGCAGGCAACTCGGAAAAGCAAAGAGGATAGCGGTTTCATCCCTGGAGAGCATAGGGGAGAATTGCTCCGAACGGGGCTGGATGGACCGGGAAGACCTGATCCGGTACTGGGAGAGTATCTCCTATGATCTGTCTGCCAGGCATATCGATGGTGTTACAGCATTCTTTCGGGGTGCGATGGAGGTGGGGATACTCACGAAAGAACCTGAAATACGGTTTTTTGACGCATCCGGGGGAGAGTGACGATGTGATGGTGAATCCGATGGGAACATCACCCTCACGAAATTTTCTAGTGCGTTATCAGCGGGGCGGTGGATCGAGTATGTAATCCATGCAACCGGTTGGTGCCGTAAAGCGCGAAAAGGGGAGGTTTGTATCCTCCCCTTTGAGTTCGCATATCCGAAATGGACGTTATTTTTTCTTTCCTGCCGCCTTTTTGGAAGCCTTGAGAGGGTTGATCTTCAATTCTTCCGTCTTTATTTCAACCTTCACATGGGTTGCAAAGTTGCAGATTCCTAAAGACCACTTCTTGGCCGGAGCAGGGTATACGCTGCAGACTCTACCTATCGATCCTTCCACAATTCTTTCACAACCTTCGCAGTTTTCAACGATGGTCTGGCATGAGCCTTCGCTGAAAATGCATCCCTGTTTTCCCCAGAATGTACACTCGGTCCCTGGGAGTACCGTTTGACACTGCATTGCGCATCCTCCTATTCTGCGTCCGTAATCAAAAGTATGTGAATCACTGTAGCAATTCCGAAAGAAAAATGTCAATAAGAAAAAAATTCGAGAAAAATCCTTTCCTTGACTCGCCGGTGTCAGATATATTACCCTGATTTTCAGTTCTTACCGGGGCTTGAATCAAAGGGGGAAGAATGGGACGCATTGTCTTCGGCACTTCCGGCTGGCGCGGTGTTCTGTGCGAGGATTTCACCTTTGCGAACGTACGGACGGTCATCAAGGCCATTGCTGACCACGTGAGTGGGGCGGGAGATGCCCGGAAGGGGCTCATAGTCGGGTATGACACACGTTTCATGGGAGAGCATTTCGCAGGGGAAGCGGCAAGGGTGCTTGCTGAGGCCGGGATACGGGTCTATCTCTGCGGCAGGGATACGCCAACGCCGGTCCTATCCCATGCGATCCTTGAAAAATCGGCAGCCGGCGCGATCAATTTCACGGCCAGCCACAATCCCTACACGTATAACGGAATCAAGTTTTCCCCTTCCTGGGGGGGGCCGGCCCTTCCCGAAACAACGCGTGATATCGAAAGCCGCGCCAATACTCTCCTTGCCCAAACAGGGGGTAAAGGTCCCAGAATTACCGGGGTGCCCGAGGCAGGGCTTATTCGTGACATCGATCCACGTGATTCCTACCTCAAGACACTCGAGAACAAGATTGATTTCGAGGCTGTTGCCGGACTGGGTGGCATTGCGGTGAATCCCCTTTTCGGGACCGGAAGGGGGTATCTCGATGGTGCGCTTTTGCGGCACAAGGCACGGGTGCAGGTGATCAACGGTCATAGGGATCCCTATTTCGGCGGATTTCCGCCCGAGCCGGCAGAAATGTATATCCAGGACTTCGTTTCCCTCGTGAAAAATGACCCGGAGATACGGGTCGGCCTCGCAACCGACGGTGATGCCGACAGATTCGGCATCGTTGACGGAGACGGCTCCTATATAGAACCCAACTATATTATCGCCCTGCTCCTCGACTACCTTGTCAAGACCAGGCACACGGGCGGCGGCGTGGCCAGAAGCGTTGCCACATCCCATCTGATCGACGCTGTAGCAGCAAAACACGGTATAAAGGTCTACGAGACCCCGGTCGGATTCAAATATATTGGGGAGCTCATCAGCCAGAACAAGATAATCATCGGCGGAGAAGAGAGCGCAGGTCTCTCCATACACGGCCATGTCCCGGAAAAGGACGGCATTCTCGCCTGCTTTCTGGTTGCCGAGATGATGGCCCGCGATGGGCGTTCCCTGCGTGAGATGCTGGAGGAATTATACGCCGAGGTAGGGCGTTTCATCACGAAACGCGTGAACATAACCCTTTCACAGGAAGTGGAGCAGTGGTTTTCGGGCAAAATGGCGTCGATTCCGGCTTCATTTGCCGGCATACACGTCGCCGAGGTAACTACCCTGGACGGCACGAAATGCCTCCTGGATGACGGTGGCTGGCTTCTGTTCCGTAAATCCGGCACAGAACCGGTGGTGCGACTGTACGCGGAAGCTTCGTCGGAGGACAAGCTCAAGGCGATTCTCGCTGCTGGCAGGGAATTCATTCTGACATGATGTTCTCTGGTTCCGGGGACTCCAGTTCTTCTGGACTCGAACGGATGCGGCACATGTGGGTGGCACGCATTTGCATCTAATAAAAATCAGCCCTTTGGAGGTTTATATGTGGGATTATACGGACAAGGTGCGGGAGCATTTCCTGAATCCGAAAAACGTTGGTGAAATACCGGATGCCGATGCGGTGGGTGAGGTGGGAAGCCTCGCATGTGGGGATGCCCTGAAGCTTTACTTGAAGCTTGATGAGAAAAAAGAGAGAATCGTCGATGCTAAATTTCAGACCTTCGGGTGCGCCAGCGCCATTGCTTCTTCTTCGGCGCTGACGGAAATTATCAAGGGCAAGACCCTTGATGAGGCCATGGAGGTATCCAACCAGGAAATCGCGGATTTTCTTGGGGGGCTTCCGGAAGAGAAAATGCACTGCTCCGTCATGGGGCAGGAGGCGCTGGAGGTGGCCATCGCCAAGTACCGGGGAGGCCCCGTTCCTGGACACGAGCATGTCCATGGTGAGATGGAAGGAGAGATCGTCTGCAAATGCTTCGGCATAACCGATGAGTTTTTGAAAAAGGTTATTCGGGAGAACAAGCTGCATACCGTGGAACAGGTGACCCATTTCACCAAGGCGGGCGGAGGCTGTGGCGGCTGCGTTCCTCGAATCAAGGAGTTGATTGGCCAGGTTATGGGCGAACAGCCGAAAGAGGAGAAGAAGAAGCCGGGCAAGCTGTCCAATCTCCGTAAGATGCAACTCATCCAGGAAGTCCTGGAGAATGATGTGCGACCCCTCCTCTGGGCAGATGGTGGGGACCTGGAACTTATCGATATCGACGGAAGCACCGTGCAGATTGCTTTCCGCAAGGCATGTGCGG
>JAAZOO010000009.1 GCA_012797715.1 Geobacteraceae bacterium
CCACTGGTGCGCAACGCCGGCTCAATCGACGAGGCCTCCCTTTCCGGCGAGGGAGGGGCTCTGCGAAGGGTTGTGCACAAGACCATCAAGAAGGTCGGCGACGACATTGAGGAGAGATTCCACTTCAACACCGCCATTGCCGCAATCATGGAACTGGTAAACAGCATATACGCGTTCGGAGAAAAGAAGAACCCGGTTTTCGCTCCGGTAGTCAAGGAAGCGCTTGAAAGCGTTATTCTGCTCCTGGCTCCCTTTGTGCCTCATATCGCGGAAGAGCTTTGGGAAGGTCTTGGTCATGAGGGAGGCCTTGACGGAGCTTCGTGGCCGGTCCACGACCCGGCTGCCATTGTGGAGGAAGAGGTCACCGTTGTCGTGCAGGTGAACGGAAAACTGCGCGGCAAGGTGATTGTGGGGGTTGGGGCGAGCGAAGAGGATGTGCGGACGGCAGCGCTTGCTGATGAAAAAGTCCGGGCACATACGGAGGGCAAGCAGGTCCGGAAGATGATCTATGTGCCCGGCAAACTGCTCAATATCGTGGTCGGCTGAAATTCGGCGTATCTGCCGTGCCCGGTCCGCCTCGGCGATGCGGGCGCGAATCGCGGCATATGTCTCGGGAATGTCAGGAAGGGGTTCACTGTGCGACCAACGCTGCTCTGTCTGGTACTGATCGTTGCGTGCGCGTTTCCGTCGGGTTGCGGATACCGTACCGTAGCTCGCGACACAGTTTCTCGTTTCGGGGAGGGGAAGACCGTCAGTATCCCCCTGTTCGGGAACAAGACGTACCGATCCAACCTGGAAAATATCCTTCTCAACAATCTGGTGGACGAGTTCTCGAAACGTCGAGGTCTGACCATCGTCGAGAGGGAGTCCTCGGACTATACCCTGTCTGGAGAGATTCTCTCCTATGAAAAGACCGCAGTATCCTATACGGGAAAGGATATTGTAATGGAATATACGGCGACCATGTCACTGAGTGCGACCTTGCGCAAGAACAGCACGAGCGGGATAGTGTGGCGGGGGAAATTGTCCTGGAGCCAGGATTTTCCAGCCAGTTCCGATATCGCTCTACAGCAGAACAGTGAAGATGCCGCCATTCAGGAAATCTGCCGCCGACTGGCGCAGCAGTTGTACCTCAAAATGTCTGAAGACTTCTGAACGGACACCCAATGAAAAACCAGGATATGCTGGATGAGATAGAACGGGGAGCGGTCCGCCCCATCTACTACCTGTTCGGTGATGAGCCGTACCTGATGGAAAAGTGCGTTCGAAGATTACAGGAGAGGTTACTGACTCCCGACCTGCGTGATTTCAATCTCACCATCTTTTACGGATCCGAAAGCAGGGGAGAGGAGATTGCCGAGGCTGCCGCGACTCTCCCCATGTTTGCGTCCTGGCGGGTCGTGCTGGTGAAAAATGCTGATGCCCTGTCCGCTTCTTCCCTGGAAACGCTCACCGGGTACCTCCGGAACCCTTCGCCTTCCACGTGCCTTGTTTTCCAGGGCAGCACGATAGACCAGAGAAAAAAATTCTTCATCGAGATGAAGAAACGGGGAGGGCTTGTGGAGTTCAAGCGTCTGTATGACAATCAGCTCCCCGCCTTTATCAGAGGTGAAGCGTCGGCGCTCGGGAAGAAGGTGGAAGGGGCCGCGGCAGAGATGCTGGCGTACCTGGTGGGGAATAATCTTCAGGAGCTTGTTTCGGAGCTGGAGAAGGGGGTGCTCTATGCGGGAAATCGGGATGTCATCACGGTTGACGACATCCGTGCCGTCGTTTCCCATACGAGAGTCAACACCGTTTTCGAGCTGACCGATGCTCTCGGTGAGAAGAAGCTCGACAGGGCGCTGCGAAATCTTGACACTCTCTTGCGAGGAGGAGAAGCGCCGCTTCTCGTTCTGGCGATGATGGCGCGCCATTACAGACAGGTATGGAAGGTAAGGGAACTGCGGGAGAAGAAGATGCCTGCCCAGGAAATTGGGAAGGCGGCAGGGATACCCCCCTATTTTCTTCAGGGAATTATCCGGCAGTCTGACAATTATTCGGTCCCGGAGCTCCGGCGTGTCTTCAGAAAGATGAGCGACGCAGACACGATACTGAAAACCGGAAGAGGGAAGCCGGGCGTTTACCTGGAAAGCCTTGTGCTGGATATCTGCGTCGGCACCGATTCCAAGCCCGGACTCCGGGCAGGCCAATAAAAAAGGGCGCCGTTCGGAGCCCTTTTTTTATTTCCCATGTTACCTCTGACGTGCCTGCGGCAAAGGAGAAACCGTACGAACGACTTTTTCGCGCAGTCTCTATCCGAGGGTGTTGACGAGTTTGCACAGCCGGGAGATATTTCTTGACGCGTTCGAACGATGAATTACACCTTTGGAAGCTGCCGCGCCGATACGGGGGATTGCCGCATCAAGGCATTCCTTCGCAAGTGCCGCATCCTTTGCCGCGACGGCCTCGCGTACCCGCTTTATGAAAGTCCGCAGAGTGGAACGGACATGCTTGTTTCTCTCGTTTCTCTTAGCGTTCTGCTTGATTCTCTTCAGGGCCGATTTGTGATGAGCCAAACTGCACCTCCAATGTATGTGTTACGGTTTTTATGGATAGTTGAAAGGTAATTCTTGTACCACTTCCAAATCGCAGGTGTCAAGGGAAAAGTGTTGTTTCGCCCGTGATTTTCCTGTTTTCATTACCGGAAAATCGTCGTACCATGCCGCGAAATTCCATCCACGGGGAGAGCCCCGTTGAACAATCGTACGACACGGGAGGAGATAGAATCGTGAAGGGCAAAGACGTGCGGGATACCTGTCTCGTTTACTCGTCGGACAAGGGGCGGATGTGCCCCGGATGCGGCAGGCCGGCTGCGGAATGTGTATGTCACAGGGGCCGGGACTCCAGCTTTGGAGACGGCATTGTCCGGATTCGTCGTGAGACCAAGGGACGTGGTGGAAAGATCGTGACGGTGATCACCGGGATACCTCTCGATGCTGACGGGGTACAGAGTCTCAGTGGTGACCTGAAGCGCCGCTGTGGTAGCGGCGGCACGTTGAAGGACGGCGCCATTGAAATTCAGGGGGATCACCGGGATTTGCTGAAGCAGGAACTTGAACGCCGCGGCTTCCGCGTGAAGATGGCCGGGGGGTAGCTCCGCGTGGAGCGAGGAATGCACTGGACCCGCAGTGAAAGCGGGAGAAGGATGAAAAGACATGAGATACCAGGGTGGAGAAGTGGGAAGGGTTTTTGTCGTGCGTTTTGAGGATGGGGACGACGTACTTGACGGATTGACCGAGATCGCTGTTCGCGAAGGGATTCGGGCCGCAGCGTTTCATCTCGTCGGCGGCTTGAAGCGGGGAAGGTTCGTTGCCGGGCCGGAGCGCGAAGAAATGCCTCCTATCCCAGTATGGAGGGAACTGGAGGAGAGTCACGAAATCGTCGGTTTCGGGACAATTTTCCCCCATGACGGGAAACCGAAGATCCATTTCCACGGGGCATTCGGCAAAAGGGATTCCGTCAAGATGGGTTGCCTGAGGGAGGGCGCCGAGGCGTTTCTGGTGCTTGAGGCCATTGTCATGGAAATAACCGGAACAAACGCGATGCGGGTGAGTGACCCGGAATCGGGGATGGCGCTCCTCAGACTCTGAGGGAGCCGGCTCCTGTCCCCTGTCGTTCAAGAGCCGGCCTGACTCTTCTGGAATACAGTTACTTCGAATGCACCGATTTGTTCAGGAGCTTTTCTATCAACGGCTTGTTGGCGCCGACTACATAGGTGCCGTTCACCCAGAAAACCGGCGTAGAATCCACTTTCAGTTTCTCTACCACCGCCTTCTGCTCCTGGAGCCTTCCCTTATCGTCGTACTTCTTGTCCAGAAGTTGGCGATTGTTGTCGAGTTGGCCGGAATATGCCTCAAAAAGCGCCTTCTCCACGTCGGCGGACGCCAGAATGTACGTGGCTTTTTTGACCGCATCGGGATGCATGTCCAGGGGGGCGAGGAAGATGTAGCGGGTCACGTCGCTGCGCGTGTTCCAGAAGGCGTGCATTTTCCGGCAGTACGGGCAGTCAGGATCGGAAACCTCAATCACCACGTTTTTCCCTGTTCCTATCTTTATCGCCTTTTTCAAATCATGCGGGTCCAATGATTTGTACATCTCCGTTCCCACCCGCTCCTGGGTCAGGTTCCTGCCTTGGCTGGTAATGATATTCCCGAGGATGAGGTAGCCGGTTTTGGGGTGAAAATAAGCAATTTTGCCGTCACTCATGACCTCATACAGTCCTTCGATGTCGGTCTTTGTCATGCTTGTGACTTTGATGTTGGGATACAGCCTGTGCAGGGCTTCTCTGGGGCCTTTGTTTTGCGGAGCGGCCTGTACTGACGTTCCCGCGGCGAGAAGCAAAGACATGCAGCAGATGGCGAAAAGATATGGTTTTTTCATTCATTATTCCCTTTCATTATACAAGCTGGGCGTCATTTCCAACCCTTTTACCGGAAGAAGTGCCCTGTGTCTCTCGCAGTCTGTCACCGGACGCGAAAGTCCCTGAACTTGCCGGTGAACTCCTGTCTCTCCACAGAGACCCCGTCAACCCGGGCATGGCGCGGGCCGATGCGGCACCAGTCGATGAGGGCCTCAACGTCGCGCTCCTCACCCTCGAAGCACCCCTGCACGGCCCCGTTTGGAAGGTTTCTTACCCACCCCGTCACATTGCAGCGTTCAGCCTGTTGAACGGTAAAGTAGCGGAACGAAACCCCCTGGACCAGGCCGGAGATCGTTACCGTAGCCTGAATTTTCATTCCGATGACCCTTCCATCATGGTAAGGAATTCTTCTTCGCTGAGTATCTTTACCCCCAGCCTGCGCGCCTTGTCAAGCTTCGAGCCCGCTTCGGTTCCGGCGACAACGAAGTCCGTCTTGCGGGAGACGGACCCGGCGGCATGCCCCCCTTCCCGCTCAACAAGACGTTTTGCTTCCTCTCTTGAGAAACGGCCAAGGGTGCCGGTGAAGACGAAGGTCATTCCGGAGAGCCTACCCCCATGCCGCCTTTCTTCATCCAGAGGGGAGACGCCTGCCGAGATCATACGATTGATTGTCTCCCTGTTTCGCGGATTGCGAAAAAAAGAGACGATACTCTGGGCGACCTGGGGTCCGATTTCCCGGATGGAAAGCAGCTCCTCCTCGGAGGCCATTTCCAGGTTTTCCATGGTTCCGAAGGCCGATGCCAGGAGCTTGGCCGTGTGTTCGCCCACATGGCGAATGCCGAGGGCATGGATGAATCGGGAGAGCGGGCGCTGTTTGCTCCGGTTGATTGCCGTGAGAAGATTGTCCGCCAGTTTTTCCCCCATCCGGTCGAAGCGCATGAAGTCCGAGCGCTTGAGGTAGTAGAGATCGGAAACATCCTTTACCATCCCCAGCCGCAGGAGCTGTTCGATGTACCGTTCCCCCAGTCCTTCTATATCCATGGCGTTGCGGGAGGCGAAGTGGATGATGGATTCCCGGATTTGCGCCGGGCAGGAAAGATCGTGGCAGCGGACCGCGACCTCTCCGGCGATCCGGACAGTTTCGGAGCCGCATTCCGGACAGCGGACCGGAGCAGAGACCCGGCGCTCATTTCCGTCCCTCTTTTCGGGCAGTGCCTTCACCACTGCGGGGATGACATCTCCGGCCCTTTCAACCAGAACGGTGTCGCCTATGCGAATGTCCTTTTTCTCCAGTTCATCCCAGTTGTGAAGGGTTGCCCGGGAAACCATCACGCCGGAAACCTCAACCGGTCGCAGATTGGCGACGGGGGTGATGACTCCCGTCCTTCCCACCTGGGGGATAATGTCTTCGACGACCGTGCAGGCTTGGCGGGGGGGGAATTTGAAGGCAACGGCCCATCGTGGAGATCGGCTCTTTTCTCCCAATTCCCTCTGCAAGGGGAAAGAGTCCACCTTGACCACCACGCCGTCTATCTCGTAATCAAGGGTGTCGCGCAGTTCCGCCAGGCGCCGGTAGTAGTCGAGGACTCCGCGAATCCCGATGACCTTCGTGGAGAGGGTGTTCACCGGGAGCCCCCACTCGGAGATGGTGCGGAGAAACTGGCTCTGGGATGTGAATTCATGGCCTTCGACGATTCCCGGCCCGTAGCAGAACAGGGAAAGGGGACGTCGGGCGGTAATGCGTGAGTCAAGTTGACGCAGGGAGCCTGCGGCTGCGTTGCGCGGGTTGGCAAAAGGTTGTTCCCCTTCTTCTTCCCGCTCGGCATTCAGCTTCTGAAACGCCTTGAGCGCCAGGTAGATTTCTCCCCGCACTTCCAGACGCTCCGGTTGGGCCTCTCCGTGGAGGCGCAGGGGAATCGTCTTGACCGTTTTCAGGTTCTGCGTCACGTCCTCTCCGGTAAAACCGTCTCCCCTGGTGGAACCCCCGGCAAAGACGCCTCTTTCGTAGATAAGCTCCACCGCCAGTCCGTCCATTTTGGGTTCGCAGGTGTACTCCAGGTCCCCGTCCGGCGGTAATGCCAGAAATCTTTTTACCCTTTCGTCGAAATCCATCAGTTCCTGTTCGGTCAGGACGTTTTCCAGGGACAGCATGGGGATGCGGTGGGATACCTGGGTGAATTTTTCCAGGGGCGGCGCACCCACCCGGCGCGTGGGGGAGGCAGGCGATGCGAGGTGGGGGAAACGATTTTCCAGTTCGAGCAGTTCGCGGAACAGGGCGTCGTATTCGGCATCGGGTATCTCCGGTGCGTCCTCGAGATAGTAGAGGCGGTTATGGCGCTCTATGGCGGAACATAACTCGGCGATGCGTTTTTCGGCTGCTTTGGGGTCCATCCAGGGAAAACCTCGTGGGAAAATAGAACGCTTATATCACGGGGCGCCGGAGGAGGCAACGGTGAACAGCCGGCGTCACGTTGGGGAAGCGGATGGGCGGAGTTCAGCTATCCGTGCGGTCCATGACTTCACGCACTTTTCGAAGTATTTCGTTCTTTGAAAAGGGTTTGGTGATGAAGTCAACCCCTTCATTGAAAATCCCTTTCTGGAGAATGACGTCGGCCGTATAGCCGCTGATGAAGACGAATTTCACATCCTTGCGGTGGGCACGTATCTCTTCGTAGATTTCTCTTCCGTTCCTTTTCGGCATAACCACATCAGAGATTACCAAAGAGATGCTGTCGCTGTTCTGATGGTAGAGAGCGAGCGCCTCTTCACCGTCAGAGGCGGTGACGACGCTGTAGCCCGCTCTTTTTAGAATTCCCTGGAGAAACTGCTTCACGATTTCCTCATCTTCGGCGATGAGAACCGTTTCCGATCCGTTCATGGATATATTTTCCTTGCTGGGAGGAGGTGCCTCCACATCGATTCGTATGAGGGGAAGGTAAATGGTAAAGCAGGTGCCTTTCCCCGGTTCGCTTTCCACGGCTATGGCGCCGTTATGCTGTCTGATTATCCCGTAGCTGATGGAAAGGCCCAGACCTGTTCCTTTGCCCACCTCCTTGGTGGTAAAGAAAGGTTCGAAAATCTTCGGGCGGGTCTTTGGATCGATGCCGATACCCGTATCGGCCACAGAAACATACGCATGGGGTGTCCGTGAGGTAAGCTCCACAATGCCCTTGGTCTTTTTCCCAGGGATGATGTGACCCGCTGAAATATGCAGACGCCCCCCTGTGGGCATGGCATCCCGCGCATTTGCGGCCAAGTTTATGAGAACCTGTTCCAGTTGCGTGCGGTCGGCAAGGACCGTAAGGTGCCGGGAACAGAGCTCCGTGGTCAGTTCGATATCCTCTCCGATTATTCTGGCAATGAGATTATTCATGCCGGTAATGACTTCATGTATCAGAACCGGCTTCGGGTTGAGAATCTGCTTGCGGCTGACGGCCAGGAGATTGTGGGTCAGTTCCCGCGCCCGTTCTGCGGCAAGCAAGATTTGATCCACGTTTGAGAGGAGCGTTTCCTCATGGATGACGCTTTCCCGGATGGTTTCCCCGTATCCGGCGATTGCGGTGAGCATGTTGTTGAAATCATGGGCTATTCCGCATGCAAGGAGCCCGATGGATTCCATTTTCTGTGCCTGGAGTAATTGCTGCTGCATTTTCTTGTGCTCGGTCATGTCGTGGATGGTGCCCATGTAGCCGGTAATGGTATTCTCTCCGTCCCGGACCACGGAGGCGGAGAGGAGAACGGTAAGTATTTCTCCGTCTGCGCGCTTCATTTCCACTTCCATATTTCTCACATGGCCGTTGGTGAAGAGATTCCGGAGAAATTTCTCCCTGTCTTCTGCCCTGCAGTATACGTCCCGAGCGATATCAAGTCCTCGAATTTCTTCACTGGCATAGCCGAATGTGCTTTCGGCGGATGCGTTGATATCCAGAAGGCGGGCGTCCGCATCGAACAGAAAGATTACATCCCTCGATTCCTCGAATATTTTTCGGTATTTTCTTTCCGAGTCCCGGAGAGCATCCTCCATTATTTTGCGGTAGGTGATATCGGTATGGGAACCGGCAATGCGATATGCCTTCCCGTCGGGATGCCGCAGGCAGGCTCCTCTGCTGTGAATCCAGCGGTACGATCCGTCTTTCGCCCTCAAGCGGCACTCCGCTTCATAACTGGGCTGTCGTCCTTCCAGGTAGTCGTTCAGGGATTTCATCACCAATTCATAGTCATCAGGGTGAATCCTCGACTTCCACTCTTCAGCGGAATTGGTTATTTCGTGGTCGCTGTACCCGAGCATGCTCTTCCACCGGGGAGAGAAATAGACCTCACCCGTTTCCAGATCCCGCTCCCATATTCCGTCATTGGCGCCGGTCACGGCGAGCGCGTAGCGTTCCTCGCTTCTTCGAAGGGCCTCCTCGGTCTTCCTCCTTTCGATCACTTCATCCATCAGGGTGGAAACGGTCTGCTGGAGTTGACGTGTCTGCTCGGATACCCGTCTTTCCAAGTCTTCCTGAAGTGCCCGCAGCTCATTTTCCATCCGTTTCCTTTCCGTGATGTCAAGTCCCAGTTCCAGGACCAACAGGGTACCGTTGGAATCAAGGAACGGGTAGTCGAGCACCTCGTAGGAAAGTCCGTCAATGGGGCAATCCCACTCCCATCGCTGCGGTCTCTTCGTGGTAAACACGGTAAAAGTCCTGCATTCGGGGCACGGTTCGTTCCGTCCCCGAAAAAGCTCGTGACATTTCTTGTTCTTGGGGTTTCCGAAGCGTTGCCTGAAATAGCGGTTGGCGTATCGGATGGTATGGTCGGACGCCTGCAGATAGATAAAGGCGGGGAGCCTGTTGAGGAGGGAAAAAAGAAGTGACTGCTGCATTTTCAGCGTCTGTTTCGTCTGTAGATAGGTCCTTTCCGCCTCTTCCAGCTCACGGATTCTCTTGCGGAGTTCGATGTTTTCTTTTCGCAGCGTATCCCGTTCCTGTTCTATCGCCTGCATTGCCTTTGGTTCCCTGTCATTCTGTGGAGTGTGTTCAACCTCCGGCCGAAAGCGCGCCGGTTGATGGAAAGGATGGGGAAACCGAAAGTGGGAGTCGTGGGAGCGAGGCGCCGCCGTTTTGTCCGAAGTCACTGAACAGCAATAATCACTACACAATACCCGACAACCGTAAAAAGGCAACAGTCCGGAATGCGTTCGTAAGAAAAAAGTTTTTCCTGAAGGGGGAATATGCTAGAAAAGGTTATTCTCAACCAAAGGAGCGATACATGGCCGAAGAAAAGAATCCGCGGGTCCTGATGGAGACTTCCATGGGAAATGTTACTATCGAGCTATACAAGGACAAGGCACCCATCACGGTGCGGAATTTCCTTTCGTACGTGAAGGAGGGATTTTATGACGGGCTTGTCTTCCATCGGGTAATCAGGGATTTCATGATTCAAGGGGGCGGCATGGACGCCTCGATGCAGCCGAAGAAAACGAAATTCGCCATAAAAAATGAGGCGGCAAACGGCCTCTCCAACACCAGGGGAACGGTGGCTATGGCAAGGACCGCTGTTGTTGACAGTGCCACGTCGCAGTTTTTCATTAACGTCGTGGATAACCCCTCTCTCGACTATCGGGGCAAGAAACCGGAACTCTTCGGATATGCCGTATTCGGGAAGGTCGTGGAGGGAATGGAAACGGTGGACGCGATCCGCCAGGTGAAAACCGGTTCACGGATGGGGCATTCCGACGTTCCGGTCGAGCCGGTCGTGATCAACACCATACGAATCATTGAATAGGTATGGGGGTAAAGGGGGGCGGTGAACCGGCTCTCGTGACAATAAAAGGCCGCCTGAAATTTCAGGCGGCCTTTTTTCGACTCCTAGGGTAGTTATCCCTTTGTCGACCAGAGACCGTGGAGATTGCAGTATTCCCTCGCGGTTACCTCTTGGGCGGTCACCGGGAAGACGGCTTCGGGGGGCTGCCCGGGCTGGAGGAACTGCCGGTATGCCGTGCCGTCGGCTATGATTTCGATCCACTCGATGTAGTGCTTTTCTTCCATGGGGTGGGCAATGCTTCCTACCTTTACCGTGATGGAACCGGCGCTCCTTTCAATAACCGGCACATGCTTTTCCTTTGCGGCGTCCACCGTGTTTTCCGTCATGAGCTTCATCGGTTGGCCGCAGCATACCAGTTCCCCGGCGCCCCCATGGAGCACCTCGACAATGTTTCCGCACAGTTCACATTTGTAGATTTCCAGAACGCTTGCCATATTGCCTCCATTGAAAAGAGATTTGGTCAGATTCGCAACGGATATAAATGTACCCCATGAAGAGCCTCAGCGCAACCTTTCATGGATGAAATAGTACATTCCGAAAGATCTCTCTCTTGCGGAAAAGCGTTTGCGATCAGGGATGTTATTTTGTCATTCGTTATGCTTGAAGATATATTACGAAAAGGCTCTCTCATTCTGCTGCGAAAGGGTATAAGATCATGGCACGTACGGTGAACTGTGATGTGAGAGATGGGAAAGGTGAATCGTTGCACAGGGATGAAGATCGAACGGGATTTTCCGGCAGGGTCTGGATTGATAAGGTGATCGCTTGAAACATATTCAAGGAGGCGGTAACGCGCATCAGAAAAGGGGCGGAAAACTCGGAGGTTGAGTTGGTCCTGCCAATCAGCGATTCGCTTGTTTGGGGAGCACCCAACGAGAGTGTCGAAAACCTTGGTCTGTGTGAAAATACGGATGCCTCTGCAATTATCAAGGCATCGTCGGTGATCTTGGGGCGTGACTTGCATTCCTGCAGGCTGGGCGCCGACAGTTTGCTGTGCGGATCGGTTGCCAAGATTGTACCCGGCGCGGTTACTACCGAGGTAACGGTTCGCACGTCGGGAGAAAATACCATCGGTGCGATTATCACCAATGAAAGCGCTTGTTTGATTGGTTGTACCGAAGGGGACTTCGCCTGCCCCGTCTTTCAGGCATCCAGTGTCATTTTCGGGGTGGAGTGAAGGGCGACGCCTGGCGTTTGTTCATCAATGCAGGGAAGCCGCTGTTTTGCTACCGTCTGTGAAAGAAACCCAACACAGCTGCAAGTACAAAGGAGACCATGAGAAAAACCAGGGCGGCCGGAAGGTGAAAAATCATCTGAACGGCTTTTGCCAGGCCGATCCAGTTTTTCGGACTGAAAAACGAGGCGGATGGAAGTCCCAGGTACGTGAAGAACCTGCCGAATGATATGGGAATCCATGCGCCTTGGCGAGCCCACAGGAAAACCTGGTACCCGAAGATTCCCAGGCCACGTCCTGTCAAGTGTGTAAGAAGCTGCGTCAGTCTCCAGTAAGCGCTATGCTGCTTGCGGCAAAGCAGGCTTCTCTTTGAGCAGCAAGCCATTTAGTGCCTCGTTGATGGTTTCCAGAGTCATGTAACGTCTGGC
>JAAZOO010000128.1 GCA_012797715.1 Geobacteraceae bacterium
CGCGATCCGCTCGGAGGCGGCGGCCAGGGGGACGCCCGCGGCCACGGCCGCGGCGGTGATGCTGGAGACGCCGGGCACCGTCTCGATGGGGATGTCCGGGTAGCGGTCGCGGAAGATGCGGTAGAGGTAGAGGAAGGTGGAATAGAGGAACGGGTCGCCGATGGTGATGAAGGCCACGTCCTTCCCTTCCCGGATACGGGAGATCACCGTGGCGGCCGCCTCCTCCCAGAATTCGTCCAGCCCCTCCTGGTCCTTGCGCATGGGGAAGACCCGGATGATGACCTCCTGGCGGGAGCGGTCGAGCAAGGGCTCGACGATGGAGAGGGCATGGCTGGAGTCGCCCGCGGTGGCTGCCGGGGCGCAGATGACCGGCGCCTCGCGCAGGATCCGCTCCGCCTTGCGGGTCAGGAGCTCGGGATCGCCGGGGCCGACGCCTACGGCATACACCCGCGCCACTATTCTTCGCCTCTGCGGGCCGCGATCACGTAGACCGGGTTATGGGCCTCGAACATCTTGTATTCGGTGAGCCCGATGGTCTTGGAAACGTTGACGCATGTCACCTCGACGGTATACCCGTGGTCCTCCAGGAACTCCACCGCCTTGGTCAGGGTATCGAGGGTCACGGCATTGAGGACGATCATCCCGTCGGGCTTCAGCCGCCGGTCCACGGCGTCGATGATCTCCTCCAGCATCCCGCCCGAGCCGCCGATGAAGACCCGGTCCGGATTGGGGAGGTCGTCGAAACCTTCCGGGGCGAAGGCCTCCACCAGCATTACGTTCTTGGAGGAGAACTTCTTCAGGTTATCCCTGATGAAGGAGAGATACTGGGCATTCTTCTCCAGGGCGAAGACCTTGCCGTTGGGCATCAGGTTGCCGGCCTCGATGGATACCGACCCGCTGCCGGCGCCGATGTCCCACAGCACCAGGTCGTTCTGGAGCTGGAGCTTGGCCAGGGTCACGGCGCGGATCTCCTGCTTGGTGATCAGCTTCCGGGCGGTGGAAAACTCGTCGTCGGCGATCCCCATGACCGGGTGATGGGCGAGGGTGGGCTCCCATGCCTTGATGAGGATCAGGATGTTCAGGGGCGAAGAGGATAGTTCCGCCAGGCCCCTGACGTCGGTGCGGGTGAACTTCTCGGTGGGGAGGCCCAGGTCTTCGCAGAGATAGACGTCGTACCCCTCGGCGCCCCGATCGATGAGCTCCCGGGCGATGACTGCCGGCGAGTTCTTCTCGTCGGTGAGCACGGCCGCCTTGTCCGCGGCTATGATCCGGTCGATTGCCCCCTTCAGGCCGCGGCCGTGGACCGAGACGAAGATGGCGTCGTCCCACGGCTCCTTGATCCGGGCGAAGGCGTACTGGACGCTGGTGACGTTGGGGAAGATCTCGATTCGCTCCTTGGGGAGGTTGCGGAGGAGGAAGCGGGCGATGCCGAAGAAGTTGGGGTCGCCGGAGCTGAGGACCACCACCCGCTTTTCCGTGGTCTTGAGCAGATCCAGCATGATGGAGAGATCCCCGAAGGTCTGCTTTTCCCCCTTGAAATCGGGAAAGATGTCCAGCAATCGCTGGTGGCCGATGAGGAGGTCGGCGGAATTGATCACCTCGATGGCCTTGGCCCCGAACCCCTCCCAGCCCTCGATCCCCGCTCCCACCAGGTAGATTTTTCTTTCCGGCATGATTACCCTCCCGGGCGCGGGCACCGCGCCATCTGGAATTTCATTGAATCAAGCTGAAAAACCTTCCTCACCGCGGAAGCGCAGAGGACGCGGAGAAAATCGGAAAGTTTTCAAAACCCTCCGCGCTCTCCGCGTCTCCGCGGTGAACCAGCTTCTCGACCTGAGAATAAACGCATGCTGCAAATGCTAGCCGAAATATAGCATTTCTCCACCATACCCCGCCAGAAAAACCTTGACCGTGCAGCCGCGGGCCAGCTCCGCCGCAAACCGCGCCGCCCTGCCGCACACCAGGGAGATGAGATCAGCATTTCCTTCCGTGGATTCTAGGATCTCCCGGGCGGTATTCGAATTCAAGGTACGGGGTA
>JAAZOO010000129.1 GCA_012797715.1 Geobacteraceae bacterium
ACCGCTTGAGCGTCACAAACAAGAAACAAGAGAATGGTAGCCAGACCCTTGAGCCTCCCAGAATCAGGTCGCCCTTGCACCCAGCCTGATGACGGGATAAAGAGACTCTCACTCCGTCATCAAGAGAATAATAGCCTTTCCCGTTCAAACGGCTCAAGCGGTTCAAGCCTGTTTTTTCATTTCCAACGGTTCCAACGGCTCCAACGGTTCTAACCATCCTTCTCCGGTTCTAACCATTTTGTTCGGTTTGTCTGCCATACTGTTGTCACAAGAAGATGGGAAAATGAATGAGACAGGTCATGGGTCATGGGAAGAAACGTAGTGGTTTTCCTATCACCTATCACCTATTACCCATCACCCGCCTCTTGTTTTTCTTATCTCCTTTTCCCTTGCAACACTAGGAGAAAAGGGGTAAAAAAGTAAGGTAAAGACAGTTTGAGAGTTTTGGGGTTTGTGAAGCATTTCAGGGTACGAAGGGCATCTGAAAAGCAGTTTTTTGGTGTGGGGATTTTCCACAAGGTTTCTGTTGTTGCTTTCACTTAAAACCTAAAACTTAAAACGTAAAACTGTCTTACTGCCAGTTATTTCAGCGTAGGATAAGCATCTGAGCCTTCATGAGGGATTAGAGGGTCTCAATGAAACACTACGGTATTCACTTCCACCACTTCCACCAATTCTTCAGAAAACCGGTTCATTTTTTTTGCGCAGAGTCGTGCCTGGTCGCCGGCCATTCCATGCACTTTACTGTGACGGTCGGACTTACAGCATCAGATTTCGGAGTGGTCGATTGAACGGATACGTTGGTGTAACTGATGGTGACTGGTTTGCTTTCTTGTCGGGTCGTCCCGGGATTGATGAAGTCAACTTCTGGCAACCTGGAGGGAACCGGCTGTTTCGAACGTTAAGCCCAGACGAGACTTTCCTTTTCAAACTGCAAAGTCCGCATGATTTCATTGTCGGCGGCGGGTTTTTTGCCCACAGCACTTTGCTGCCCTGTAGCCTGGCCTGGGCGGCGTTTGCCGAAAGGAACGGTGCGCCGTCGATTGTGGAAATGCGAAGGAGGATTGAAAGGTACCGAAGGACTCCTCCCACGAAGGATGATTACTATATTGGCTGCATCCTACTTGAGCAGCCTTTCTTCTTTGACAGGAACGACTGGATTCCGGCACCAGAAGACTGGAGCAAGAATATCGTTCAAGGCAAACGATACGACCTGACCTCAGGAATAGGGAAGCGGATGTGGGACCAGGTACAGGATAGACTCCGTTCGGAAGCCTATAGAAGCGAACTGGCTCAGGTAGGTTCTGAACCCATGGTCCGCTACGGATCACCCCAGACGGTTTTGCCTCGCCTTGGTCAGGGAAGCTTTCGGGTCATGGTCACAGACGCTTATGAGCGGCGATGCGCGGTCACACAGGAAAGAACCCTGCCGGCGCTTGAAGCAAGCCACATCAAGCCGTATTCTGACAATGGCCCTCACAAGATAGAGAACGGCATTCTCCTTCGATCCGACATACACCGCCTTTTCGATAACGGGTACGTGACCATCACAACAGACCTGACGTTCGAGGTAAGCAAACGCATCAAGGAAGAATTCGAGAACGGCAGAGACTATTATGCCCTGAACGGCAGGAGAATACTGGTTCCCCGGAACAGCGTATTCAGACCGTCACCGGAGTTCATCACCTGGCACAATGAGAACAAATACCTAGGTTAACGTTGGCTAGTATGGACAGCGCCACCATCGCTTATTACTCTCGAAATTCCACGTCTGTTTCTGAAGAATACAATCGTGTCGATAGCGGTATCGGAAAGTACTTTCCTACTGTTTTCATTGAAGGGATGAGAATACTTGACATCGGGTGCGGGTCGGGAAGGGATTTACAGCATCTTCTTGAGCAGGGTTGCGACGTGTACGGGGTCGACCCCTCGGAAGAGATGCTGCATTGTGCGAAGGGCAATTACCCGCGTTTGCATGCTCGGCTGCAAAAGGGTGGACTTCCCGATTTGGGAAAGCCATTCCCGGGAGAATTTGACGGTGTCCTTTGCTCGGCGGTACTCATGCACATTCCTCGGGAAGAGCTTTTTGATTCTGCTTTTGCGATCAAGAAAATTCTGAAAGAAAATGGGGTTCTGCTCGTGTCCGTACCAGAAAACCGTCCCGATATAGACGAGGGTTTGCGTGACGGAAAGGGCCGGCTGTACAATCAGGTTCAGCCCGATTATCTACGACTGCTCTTCGAGCGGCTTGGATTCTCCGTAATAGGGAATTGGCGTTCAGATGACGCTTTACAGAGAAAGGGGTATTCTTGGTCGACCATCGCGTTCCGGTTGCGGCATTCCGGGATTCTCCGGCCCATAGACAAAGTTGAGAGCGTCCTGACCCGTGATAGAAAGACAGCCACATATAAGCTTGCCCTCATACGGGCCTTGAGCGAGATAGCGCTAACAGAATTCAAGTTGGCCAAGTGGCTTCCCGGTGGCAAAGTGGAAATACCCATTTCTGCCATCGCCGAGAAATGGCTCTATTATTATTGGCCACTTTTCGAATCGAGTACGTTCATCCCCCAAGCAAGGGGGGAGAAAATAATTTGCAGCAAACCAGTCGCGTTTCGGGCACTCTTCGG
>JAAZOO010000130.1 GCA_012797715.1 Geobacteraceae bacterium
GGGATATGTTGTAGAGGGAGTGTTTCGCTCCGCAGGCGACTGATATCTGATCCCGGGCGTACTCCAGCCCGTTGTCCCTGCGCAGTTTCGCGATGATGGCGTCCTTCAGCTCGTCAATCCCTCCGACCGGCGTATAGCGGGTGAAGCCGGAGTCAATGGCCTTTTTCGCCGCCTCCCGGATGTTCTCCGGGGTGTTGAAGTCGGGTTCGCCGGCGCCGAAGCCGATGACGTCGATCCCCTCCGCCTTGAGCGCCTTTGCCTTCGCGTCGATGACGAGGGTGGGGGATGGCTGGATTCTATGGACACGTTCTGCCAGTTTCATTGTTTTCTCCATCGTGTACAGGGCGCGCGGCGGCGCGTCCTGCTGTTATCGGTTGAATTTCGCGTCAAGGGCTTTTTTGACGAGCGGGGGGACGAGTCCGTCGATGGGGCCCCGCAGGGAATGCACTTCCTTCACCATCGACGACGAGAGGAAACTGTAGAAGACCGAGGTCATCAGGAACACGGTTTCCACGTCCTTGGAGATGCCGCGGTTTATCTGGGCCATCTGCAGTTCATATTCGAAGTCGGAGATGGCGCGCAGTCCCCTGATGATTGCCTGTGCCTTCTGCGAGCGGGCGTAGTCTACCAGAAGCCCTTCGAAGGTGTCAACTTTCGCCCGCTCGTTCTGCTTGAGCACCGCCCTGATGAGGTCGACCCTTTCCTCAACGGTGAAGAGGGGGCTTTTCCGCTCATTGCGGGCAACGGCGATAACCACTTCGTCAAAGATTTTCAGCGCCCGGTTGATGATGTCCAGGTGGCCGAAGGTGATGGGGTCGAAGGAGCCGGGGTAGACGGCGATTTTTTTCGTCATGGCGAGCCTTTCCGTGTCATGGTGAAGAAGGTCAGGGCCGTGTCGCCGTAGACCCTTCTATCGCACAGCAGCAGCGGGCCGAAAGCCGCTCCAAGTTCGTCCCGGGACGAGAGTTCGGCGACAACCACGGCATCTTCCTCCAGGAGGGGGGATTGGGCGAGCCGAACCAGGCATTTTTCCAGAAGCCCCTTCCGGTACGGAGGGTCGAGGAAAACCAGCCGGAACGTCCGGCCGTCGCGCTCGAGACGGGCCAGAGCCGCAGGGAAGTCCTGGACAAGGACCCGGCCCTTGTCCGCGAATCCGGTGGTCTCCAGATTCTTCCTGAGGACCGCCGCCGCCTCTCTCCCTGCGTCGATGAATACGGCGCACGCGGCGCCCCGGCTCATGGCCTCGATCCCCAGGCTGCCGGTGCCGGCAAAGATATCCAGAACGGAGCAGCCGTCAAGCGGGCCCGTCATCCCGGCAAGGATGCTGAACAGCGCTTCCTTGACCTTGTCGGAGGTGGGCCTGGTGTCGAGGCCCCGGGGCGCGAGGAGCCTTCGGCCCCGTGCACTTCCGCCTATGACCCGCATGGTGTCCGTACCAGGGTCTCCGCGAGTTTTGTCGCGCTTCCTTTGGCGCGGAATGCGGTCAGAAACTCCCGTGCCTCCCGGTATGCAAGCTCTTTGATCTGCGCGGCGTTTTCCGCCGGAATGCCGTCGATGGCTTCCTTGAACACCCCCGTTGCGTACTTGATGTCCCGATCGTTTTTCCGGGCCCATTCGCGCATGGCATCCATGAGATCGAGGGGGAGTCCGGCGTGGGCCACGTTCTGCCAGAGCGTGCCGATGTTTCCCTTGCGGATTCCGTAGTCGGCAAGTTTTCCCACCAGGTGCAGGGGAGTGCCGGTGATTCCGTGCTGCACCAGCCCGGACAGGCCGAAGGAGGCGGCGACGGCATGGATGCGTTGCGTCCTCGCCAAGTCGATGCGGACCACTTCCCCTTCCAGGTAGTTGCCCCGTTTCGAACCGTTGTTGATGGCGAGCAGATCGGGCGCTATCCCCCTGCTGCGGACACCCTCCAGAAATTCCTTTGCCTCTGATACGGTTGTCAGGGAGGAGCGGCCGGGGGGGTGGACGGTTTCTCCCAGTTCCAGTTCCAGCCCGTAGCCGTGACGGATGACCGGTTCCGCCAGTTTCGCGATGATCTCGATGTTGTCGGCGAGAGGGGTAAAGGAGGCATCGAGGGCAAAGGAGGTGTACCCGGCTTCAATCTGGGCCGCGATGAGGAGGCGAGCTTCCTCCAGTTCTTGTTCGCTCCTGTACCGGACCGTGATGTGATCGGCGTGGATGATGAATGGGCGGGTAAACCGGCACTGCTCGGCGTATTCTATGACGGTGGTGAAAAACAGTTCGGGAGTCTGGCCCGTGTAACCGCCGTCGAGCCCGCCTTCGGTGCGCGTCAGTTCGAAGGCGACCACGGCGTCCAGTTCCTCGGCGGCCTTCATGATCCCGGGGACGGCGTGCCGGATTCTCGGGTTGCAGGCCATGATGATCAGGGTTTCGTCTTTCAGGGCGGAAAAAACGTCTTTACCGCTCAGGAGGCAGACGGTGGATTTTCTGCCCAGTTTGTCTCTGACCCGGTCGGGAACCAGTTCCAGAAGTTGTTTACTCATACTGAATTCCATTTGCGGAATAGTAAAATTATTGAAAAATATTGAGGAAATTTACCAGCTACGGTTTCGTGAGTCAAGGGCAACTTTCCGGTTGACAGGGCGTGCAGTCGGGGATTTAATAAAATTTTCATGGAAAGGAGGTGTCCATGTCCAGTCCGGTATCCACGGAACGGCCCGATCTCGCCGGCTTTGCCGCCCGGAGTTGCCGTTCCCTCGGCAGGCGCTATCCCGAGGAGTTTCGCGACGACCGTCCCGCATTTGAGCGGGACCGGGATCGCATTATCCATTGCGCCGCCTTTCGGCGGCTGGAATACAAGACCCAGGTGTTCGTCAATCATGAGGGGGACTACTACCGCACCCGTCTCACCCATTCCCTGGAGGTCGCCCAGATAGGAAAGGCCTGCGCGCGCCGCCTGCGCCTCAATGAGGAATTGACCGAGGCCCTCGCCCTTGCCCACGACCTGGGGCATACCCCCTTCGGCCACACCGGGGAGGAGGTGCTGAACCGTCTCATGGTGGAGCACGGGGGGTTCGAGCACAACCGCCAGTCCCTGCGGGTGGTGGACGAGCTGGAAGAGCGCTATCCCGGCTTCAACGGCCTGAATCTGTCCTGGGAAACGCGGGAGGGTATTATCAAGCATAAATCCCCCTACGACACTCCGGCCGACATCCTCGCGGACCTGATGCCGGGAACGGTCCCTACCATCGAGGCCCAGATTATCAATTTCGCTGATGAAATAGCCTATAACAACCATGACATCGACGACGGACTCAAATCGGGTCTCATAACGACCCGGCAGCTGGAGGAGGTGGAATTGTGGCGCGAGGCCCACGAAGGCATCACGGCCCGGTATCCCGATATTGATCCCGATCGGGACCGCCACCAGACGATCAGCGCCCTCATAGGGCTCCTCATCAAGGACCTCTGCTCGGCAACCCTCGTGAATATCGAGCGCTTCCGCATCGAATCCCTGGAGGACCTGCGCCGGGTAAATCGCCAGGTGGTCGCCTTCAGTCCGGCCGTCGCCGAGAAGAACCGGAAGTTGAAGCAGTTCCTCATGGGGAACCTCTATCGCCACTACAAGGTGGAGAGAATGCGGGTAAAGGCGGAACGCTGCCTGACCCAGCTCTTCGACACCTATCTGCGGCACCCGACCCTGCTCCCCGGAAAGCATCAGCGGAAGATGGAGGAGTGCGGCCGGGAGCGGGTAATCTGCGATTACATCGCCGGGATGACGGACCGTTTCGCCCTGGACGAGTTCAAGAGGCTCTTTGAGCCGTACGAGAGGGTGTAGAAAGCGGATGCGGAGACCATGAGATGGCGCGGATTCTCAAGAAACGCTCGGTGAAATCGGGGCTCCCGCCGGGAAGCCTCGTCTATGTGGGCGACACGTCCACCCGACCCGCCACGGTCACCGTTATGGAATTTGGGGGCGGTGTCTTCCGCGAAGAAGAGGTGACGTCCCCTGACGGCTTCCTTCCTTCAAGCGACCCGTCAACCGTTACCTGGATCAACGTGGATCAGGTGCACCAGGTGGATGTGGTTGCCGGGATTGGGGAGCGCTTCGGTCTCCATCCCCTGGTGGTCGAGGATATCCTGAACACCGACCAGCGGCCGAAGATGGAGGATTTCGGCGACTTTGTCTACATTGTTCTCCGTGCGCTCACCTGCAGCGGGGAGTCATTCGGGCTCGAGACCGAACAGATCAGCCTGATCCTGGGCCGCACCTACGTCATTTCCTTCCAGGAAAAGGACGGCGCCGTGTTCGAAAAGGTGCGCGACAGGATACGGGCCGGCAAGGGGCGCATCGGCAGATCGGGCGCCGATTATCTCGCCTATTCGCTTCTGGACAGCGTGGTCGATAACTATTTCATCGTTCTCGAACGGATCGGGGAGCGCATCGAGGCCCTCGAGGAGACGCTGGTGTCGAATCCTGCCCCTTCCACGCTCCGGGCCATTCACGGACTGAAGAGGGACCTCATTTTCCTGCGCAGGTCCGTGTGGCCCCTGCGGGAGGTCCTGTGCGGCCTGCAGCGGGGGGAAACGGCCCTGGTGAGCGCTCCCACCCAGGTCTACATCCGGGATGTCTACGACCATACCATCCACGCCATCGACACGCTGGAGACCTTCCGCGACATGATCTCGGGGATGCTCGACATCTATCTCTCCAGCATCAGCAACCGGCTGAACGAGGTGATGAAGGTCCTGACCATGATTGCCACCATCTTCATCCCCCTGACCTTCATCGCCGGGGTCTACGGCATGAATTTCCTGCGCATGCCGGAACTGGAGTGGGCCTGGGGGTATCCCGCCGTCCTGTTCGTCATGGCGGCCGTCTGTGTCTACATGATCCTCTATTTCAAGAGGAAGAAATGGCTCTAACGGCCTGCCGGGCCCGGGACGTGAGCGGCAGCCGGTACGGGAGGAACCATGTTTGAGTCCGCTGAGCTGGGCCACACCATCGACAAGGAAACGTGGCGCCGGGAAGTCCCTCTCCTGCGGGAGGCGCTCCTCGACGCCCAGTACGATCTGCTGCAGAAGGCCGAATTTCCGGTGATCATCCTTGTTTCCGGCGTTGACGGCGCAGGAAAGGGTGAAACGGTCAACATCCTGAACGAGTGGATGGACCCGCGCCATATCCAGACACATGCGGTCGGCGATCCGACGGACGAGGAGAGGGAGCGCCCCCCCATGTGGCGCTACTGGCGCCTGCTCCCCCCCAAGGGGAAGATCGGGGTCTTCTTCCGCTCCTGGTACTCCGGGCCCATCAGCGCCATGCTCCACGGCACGGCCAGGGGGCCCGAGCTGGACCAGCAGATGGAGCGCATCGTCCGTTTCGAAAGGATGCTGGCCGACGAGGGGGCGCTCATACTGAAGTTCTGGCTCCACTTGTCCAAGGAGAGCCAGCGCAAGCGTCTCAAGTCCCTGGAAAGGGACCCTGCCACCCGCTGGCGGGTGACGGAGCGGGACTGGCGGAATTTCAAAATCTATGACCGGTTCCGGGGCGTGGCGGAGCATACGCTTCGCCAGACCAGCACCGCCGAGGCGCCCTGGATCATTATCGAGGGGACGGATCCCCACTACCGGTACCTGGCCGTGGGCCGTGCCGTCCTGCAGGCGGTCCGCTCACGCCTGGATGCCGGCGAGCCGCGTGCGGCAACGGCGATTGTCCCCCCCGTCATCCCCCGCATCGACGCGCTGTCGGTGCTGAATCGCCTGGACCTGTCCCAGAAAATTGCCAAAAAGAGTTATGAGCGGGAACTGGAGAAATACCAGGGAAAGCTGAATCTTCTCACCCGCCACAAGGACTTCGGCAAGATGTCCGTGGTGATCGTGTTCGAGGGATTCGACGCCGCCGGCAAGGGAGGAGCCATTCGGAGGATAACCGGGGCCCTGGATGCCCGCTTCTACCGGGTCGTGCCCACCGCGGCACCCACCGAGGAGGAACGGGCCCAGCCCTACCTGTGGCGTTTCTGGCGGCACATTCCCCGGCGCGGGCATTTCGCCGTGTTCGATCGATCGTGGTACGGGCGGGTTCTGGTGGAGCGGGTGGAAGGTTTCTGCTCCGGGGCCGACTGGCAGCGGGCCTACGGAGAGATTACGGATTTCGAGGAGCAACTGGTTCGGAACCGCACGCTGGTGATAAAGTTCTGGCTCCACATCAGCAAGGACGAACAGTTGCGCCGCTTCAAGGAGCGGGAGCAGGTATCCTTCAAGCGTTACAAGATAACGCCGGAGGATTGGCGCAACCGGGAAAAGTGGGAGGAGTACGAGGCGGCCGTGTGCGACATGATCGATCGCACCAGCACCGAGATAGCCCCGTGGATCCTTGTGGAGTCGGACGACAAGCAGTTCGCCCGCATCAAGGTGCTGAAGACGGTGTGCGAGCGGGTTGAAGCCGCGTTGTAGCGGTCGCGCCGGCAGGGGTGAGGGTGCGCGGGGCAGGTCGTGGGAGGGGCGGCGACCTGCCCTTGTTGCGTCGTGAAAGGGTGTGGCCGCCCGTGCGGGGTGGAGCCGGAAAGCTGTTCCGGATCTGTACAAACGCCATCAATATGGTATTATTTGCCAAACGATATAATTTGCAATTTAACCAGGGAGGGTTGCATGACGAGAGTGGTCATTGTGGGAATGGGTTTCGGCGGAGTGCGGGCGGCGCGGGCGTTGGCCGGAAAAGGCCTGGATGTCCTCATTATCGATCGCAGGAACTATCACCTCTTTCAGCCTCTCCTGTACCAGGTGGCGACGTCTTCCCTTGAGGAGGAGTCCATCGCCTATCCGGTCAGGGCCCTTATCCGGGGGTGGAAGGGAATCCGTTTCCGCATGGCCGAGGTTACGGGCGTGGATTTTGAGAGACGCCTGGTGCGCCTTGTGGACGGAGAGGTGGAGTACGACTACCTCATCATGGCGGCGGGAGGCGCCACACATTTCTTCGGCCTGGACAGCGTCGAACAGCGTGCTTTCCAGTTGAAGGGGCTCGGCCATGCGGTTCGGCTGAGAAACCACATCCTGAACGTTTTCGAGAGGGCGGACCGGGAGCCCGATGGGGAGCGGCGTCGGGCTCTCCTGACGTTCGTTATCGTCTGTGGCGGGCCAACGGGAGTCGAGTTCGCCGGTGCCCTGGAAGAGCTGATTCACCACGAGCTTTCCCGGGACTTTCCCGGACTGGATATGAAGGAGAGCAGGATACTGCTGCTGGAGGCGCGGGATGCTCTTTTGCCCCCGGTTCCCAGGGAGCTGCAGCAGTATTCCCGGAAGAGGCTGGAGGGAATGGGCGTCGAGGTGCGTCTCAACACCCAGGTGAAGGGAGCGGAGGATGGAGCGGTCCTTCTGGCCGATGGGACCGTTATCCCGTCCCATACCATCGTCTGGTCGGCGGGGGTGCAGGCGTCGCCGCTGGCCGCGGAGCTGGGTGCCCCGCGGGCCGCCAACGGCCGTATTGCGGTCCAGCCTGACCTGAGCCTCGCCGGCCGCACGGAGGTATTCGTCATCGGCGACATGGCCTTCCTGGTGCAGGACGGGACGCCGCTCCCCATGGTGGCCTCGGTTGCCATGCAGCAGGGGGAATATGCGGCCCGTGCCGTACTGGCACGCATCAAGGGGGATGCTGTCCCTCCCTTCCGGTATTATGACAAGGGGACCATGGCCATCATCGGCCGCAACAGCGCGGTCGCAAAAGTGTTCGGGGTGACGATGACGGGATTTTTCGCCTGGGTTGTCTGGCTGACGATCCACCTCATGTTTCTGGTGGGGTTCCGTAACCGCCTCCTCGTGCTCCTCAACTGGGCCTACTACTACTATTTCCGTGCCCAGCAGGTGCGCCTGATTACCGATGACAACGGGAAACCTCCCGAAGCCTGCGGCACATAAAGAATTACGGGCGGAATGCCGCGCGGCGGTTCGCCGGCAATCCGCCCCCCCCTGCACCGGTCGCGACCTCCCAGCCCTTTCCCTCCCGGGTGAGTACCCTCGTATCCATTTCCGCTTCTTCCTGAAGCAATATCCTCCCTCAAGGAGAGGCCTCTATTCACCCCGTACGGGGCCGTATCTGCGGAACCGAACATCCGGAGGCCGTGTGACGGTCTGCCCGGGATTCCTCCGCACGCCGGAATGGCGGAAAAATCCTTCCTGCCTGGTCCAGGTTCCTCACCGGTTTCCGTGTCTGCTTTCTACCTCTCCGCAAATAGTATTCCGATCCGCCCCTGGACTATGCATTTTTTGCATACACGGGTGGGCGTCGAGTGCAGGGGCGTTCGGGGCAGATGCGGCTTCTGCGGTGAAGAATAAGCGGCATTACTGCCGGGGGGTGGCCCTGCTGCTCCGTGTCCCCATACGCTTCCTGCGGGGAGCGGTCTCCGGCCCAAGGATGAAACGTGTCCTTGGACAGGATACCCTGCTGAAATAGCGAACAATCCGCACGAAACGCCTTCCTTTTTGAGATGTTTATTATAATGATCTGAAGCAGAAAACAAGAGTCTAATTAGTTTACAACATATTGAAATTGCTTGTATAAAACAGTATTTTTAAGGAGTTGTGAACGGCACGAATTGTGCTATTTTGTTAGCAGAAAGATAACTTCGAAAAGACTGGTCGGAAACGAAAACGTAACAAACCGGATGGGACGTCACCGTGCGCAGGGAAATTCGGCGTGCGTCGGCCATCCATGGTTGGCCGGCAGATGCCGGCAGGGTGATCCGGCCGGTCCGGAACATGAGAGGTGGAGGATGAAAACGAGATTCGCGCTGCACATAGTCGTGCCGCTCCTGACCCTGATTCTCGGGCTCGCCGCACAGGCATCCGCGGCGGACACCATGAACGACTACTCCGTTACGCCGCCCTTTATTCAGGAGACGATAAAACCCAACCTGCTCTTCATGATCGACAATTCCGCCAGCATGTACGACCTTGCCTATGCTGATGAAGGGAGAAAGACATGCTCGACGACAGTGACCACCTCCTGCTCGAAGAATTCCGACTGTCCCAGCGGCGAGACCTGTTCGAACATTCTTCGCCAGCCCTATTACTGCTACGATCAGACGTACAAAAGCAGCAAGAACTACATCGGCAATTTCGAATCCTCGAAACTCTACAAATATAGTTTCTCCACTGGCCAGTTCGAAGAGGATATGTCGTCCTTCAGCTGTACTGCCTCGGAAACACAGGAGAAGAAGGATATATCCGGCACTCTGTGCGTTGTCTACGACAAGACTTCACCCTATGCCGTCAGCACCTTTATCGCCACCGGCAATTACCTGAACTGGCTGACCGCCTCCAAGTTCGATGTGGAGAAGAAAATCCTCACCGGAGGAAAGTACGTGGGAACCCAGCTCCTGTCGGAGTCGCGGGGGTGCGTCGGACAATCCTTCATCAAGGAGGCCAATACCGGGGACTTCGTCAATTACAGCAGCCCGGAAACAAACAATCCCA
Source organism: Geobacteraceae bacterium (assembly GCA_012797715.1). Lineage (GTDB taxonomy): Bacteria > Desulfobacterota > Desulfuromonadia > Geobacterales > Geobacteraceae > RPRC01. The sequence goes on from JAAZOO010000130.1 coordinate 9,433, forward strand.
ATACCCCGCGGGGGATAACCTTCGGTATCCGCGGGCCCTATGATCCCTACAACAAGTCGGCCCCTTCTCCCGGCGGCCAGACCTACATTGATATCTACAAGGGAAATTACAACCAGGCCGACTGCCAGGATGCCGTGTACCAGTTGCAGTATGGCGGGAACGCGGATATCAAGAAAGCCGTTGAAGCGTGTCTCAATTTTTCCTCCGGAGGGACCCAGTCGGCTGTCGTGAAGACCAAGGTCGCCTTCCAGCAGAGCATGCAGGCCTGCTGGCAATACCGTAACGGGAAGGATATCGGCACCGACGACATTAATACCGTGAAAAACCAGTGTACCGACATCTACGCCGGCTATGCCACCTGCTCCAACAATCCCGACCAGGTGTGCACCACGAACGCCGAGTGCGGTACCGGCAATACCTGTGAGTACGGCCCTTCGGCCATCGTGCCGGGGAACCCGGCGCTTCTGTGCGGCAACGATTATGAGGGACAGTACTACTACTATCAGGGCGCATCCGCATCCGGGACCTGTACCCAGTCGGGAAATACCTGCACCACGGACGCTGATTGCCCGTCCATCAAGAAGTGCAGCAAGAGCCCCTACGAAACGTGCAGCACGAAGGACGACTGCTCCGCAAAAAGCGCCAAGTGCGATGTGGTTGCCAACACCTGCGCAACGAGCGCCGTGAGCGCCGGGTGGGTGCTCAGGCCGGGAGTGACGGAAGCGGCCATGATCCAGACCCACCGCGATTTCTGCAGCAACCTGATGGTGCCGGATGTGGTTGACCCCACGGATGCGCCCTCCGACACGGCACTGTATGACAACCTGCCTGCCATCATCAGCGGGGTCGGGGTCGAGGCGCAGTTGGACCGGCCCATAGCGACCCTGAGCGTAAAGGTCAAGAAAACAAC
>JAAZOO010000131.1 GCA_012797715.1 Geobacteraceae bacterium
ATGACCGGCGGTCAGTTTTCCCCCACGACACCGTTCTGGGCCAGGGCGTCAACCACACCGTACGGCAATCCGGATCCTCCGTTCGACATCGCCAGGCTCGCCATCGGGGCAGGCGCAACGTTTGTTGCACGCGGCACCGCGTTCCATGCCTCCCAGATCGACAAGCTGCTGGTGGAAGCCATACGCCACAAGGGGTTTTCCGTGGTGGAGATCCTGGACAGCTGCCCTACCACTTTCGGCCGCAGGAATAAATTCAAGTCCGTGATCGAGATGATGAATCACCTGAAAGAGATAGCCGTTCCGGTTGCCGCCGCGGATAAGATGTCGGCGGAGCAACTGCAGGGCAAGGTGCTTACCGGCGTTCTCCACAGGGAAGACAAGCCCGAATACGTGGAGGAGTACGGCCGGCTCGTCGAGCGGGTCCGGGAGTCGATGGAAGGTTGAGCGGCAAAGGGCAAAAGGCTAAGGGCAAAAGGCAAAGGGCAAAGGGCAAAGGGCTAAGGGTAAAGGGCTAAGGGTAAAAGGCATACAGTAAAGGAGACAGGGTAATGTCCGCCAACAGATATGAAATACGATTCTCCGGCGCCGGGGGGCAGGGGTTGATCCTGGCCGGAATCATCATGGGAGAGGCCGCCGCCATTTTTGACGGAAAGCAGGCCGTTCAGTCCCAGAGCTACGGTCCGGAGGCCCGCGGAGGGGCGTCCAAATCGGAGGTCGTCATCTCCGACGAGCCCATCGACTTTCCCAAGGCGACCACCGTGGACGCGCTCCTGGCGCTCACCCAGGAGGCGTGCGACAAGTACTCCCGCGACCTGAAAGAGGGGGGTGTCCTCCTGGTGGACTCCGACCTGGTGAAAAAGCTGCCGAACGGGAAGTTCTCCGTGGTGGGGTTTCCCATTATCAACACGGCAAAAAACGAGATCGGCAGGGCCATTGTGGCCAATATTGTGGCCCTTGGCGCCATGGTCGCGCTTACCGGGGCGGTTACGAAGGAGAGCGCCGAAAAGGCGGTTCTGTCGCGGGTGCCGGAGGCCTTTGTCGACTTGAATCGCAAGGCATTCCTCGCCGGGTACGAAAAGGCCTTGGAGGCAAAGAGTCTGTGACGTTCGCGGCCATTCCTTTTGACCCTTCCGTACCGTGCCGCCTCTCGTGGCCATGAGCATCCTGGACAGAATCTCCATTGTGCTTGTTGAGCCCCAGAGCCCGGGAAACGTGGGAATGGTCTGCCGTGCCATGAAGAACATGGGGTTGAGCAGCCTGCGTCTGGTGAAGGGGTGTCGCACGGATTCGTCGGACGCCCGCCGCTTCGCCGTTTCCGCCCGGGATGTGCTGGACGGAGCGGTACGCTTCGACTCCCTGGAAGCGGCCCTTGCGGATACCGTTATCTCGGTGGCCACGACCCGGAGGTTCGGAAAGTACCGGCAGGAAATCATGGATCCCCCGGAAACCGTCGCTAGGCTTCGTTCCCGGATCGGCGACGGCCGGGCCGCGCTGGTTTTCGGCCGTGAAGACAGCGGGCTGACGACCGCGGAACTGTCCCTGTGCCGCTGGCAGGCCACGATTCCCACCTCGGAAGAGTACGGTTCCATGAACCTGGCCCAAGCGGTCCTGATCTTCTGCTGGGAACTGTCCCGAGGTCTGGCGGGAGGAGCCCCTCAGTCGCCGCGGGAGCTGGCTGCAATGTCCGAGATGGAATCCCTGTACCGCCATATGGAAGAGACCCTCCTCCGCATCGGTTTTCTTGACCCCCTCAACCCTGCACACCTTATGCGCACCCTGCGGCGCATCTTCTCGCGGGCCGAGCTCGACACCCGGGAGGTCGCCGTACTCCGCGGCATGATGTCTCAAGTGGATTGGGCCGCGGCCGCGGCGAAGGGAATGGTTCGGCCGGAAAACAGGTGAAGATTTTCTGCCGGCTCGGGATGACAACGGCTCGGTCGATGCTTATACTGAAAATCTGATTGACAACCACTTCAATGACCAATGAAAACGGAGGAACTATGAAGAGACTGCTACTGTATTTCTTTGGCGTATTGATCCTGATGTCCGTTTCCGGGTGCGGCTACAACACGATGCAAGCCAACGAGGAGGCTGTTTTCGCCGCATGGGGCGATGTGGAGGCAGCCTACCAGCGCCGGGCCGACCTTGTTCCCAACCTGGTGGAAACCGTCAAGGGGTATGCAAAGCATGAGGCGGATACCTTCAAAGCGGTCACCGAGGCGCGTTCCAAGGTCGGCTCGATGCAGGTGTCCAAAGAGATGCTGAACGATCCGGCCCTGGTTGCGAAGTTCCAGCAGGCCCAGGGCGAGCTCTCCAGTGCACTCTCCCGGCTGCTGGTGGTCGCGGAGCGCTACCCTGACCTGAAAGCCAATCAGAACTTCCTTTCCCTCCAGGATCAGCTGGAAGGAACCGAGAACCGCATCAATGTGGCGCGCGTCCGCTACAACAAGGCGGTCGAGACTTTTAACGTGAGCATCCGGACCTTCCCCAACTCCCTGACCAATTCACTTCTCCTCCATCTGAAGAGGAAGGAGCCGTTCAAGGCGGAGGAAGGAGCGAAGACCGCGCCAAAGATCAAGTTCTGAGTGGGGTGGCGCCGAGGCGACAACCGAACGAAGGTAGGATACATGAAGACTTTTCTTGCATTCCTGGTGCTGCTGTTCCTCGCGTCACCCGGAGCCGCGCTCCCTGTCCCCCCCCTGCGGGCACACGTGAACGATACCGCGGGGATGCTGTCTCCCGCCGCTGAACAGAGACTGGAGCAGGAGCTCACCGCCTTTGAGAAGAGCGATTCCACGCAGATTGCCGTACTGACGATCCCGAGCCTGGAAGGGGAAAGCCTCGAAGAGTACTCCATCAAGGTTGCCGAGGCGTGGAAGATAGGGCAGAAGGGAAAGGATAACGGGGCCATCCTGCTGATAGCGAAACAGGAACGGAAGATACGGATTGAAGTGGGGAGGGGGCTGGAGGGGAAACTCACCGACCTCCTCTCCGGAAGGATAATCCGCGGAGAGATAGCGCCCCGCTTCAAGGCCGGAGATTTCGACGGCGGTGTCTCCGCCGGCGTGGCCGCTATCATGGCCGCCGTAAAGGGGGAGTACACCGCATCCCCCGGGGAAAGCGGATCCGGCAAGAAGGGGTCCAAGCCTGTCCTGACCGTGCTGCTGTTCCTCATCATCGGCTGCGTCGTGCTGGGCGGCATTTCCAGGATTCTGGGCGGTGTGGCCGGTGCCGTGGGGCTTCCCATCGTCGCATCTCTCCTTTCTTCGGGGCTCGGACCGGTGATCCTTGTGGTTCTTGGGGTAGTCGGTTTTCTGGCCGGCCTCTTCCTCAGCTTTCTGTTCGGAGCGGGACGCAGGGGAGGGGGGGGCGGAGGAGGACCCTTCCTCGGCGGCGGGTATGGAGGCGGCGGTTTTTCCGGCGGCGGAGACTTTTTTTCCGGGGGCGGTGGCGACTTCGGCGGCGGCGGTGCTTCAGGGGATTGGTAGCGATCCTGTGCGCGAAAAGGGTCAGGGGACGGAGATGAACGGGAAGAGGTCCGAAATATTTTTCAGCGAAGAGGACAATGCCAGGATACGTTCCGCGATCAGGGAGGCTGAGGAACGTAGCTCGGGAGAGATTGTCGCCATGGTGGTGGACCGCAGCGACAGCTACCGGGAGGCGGAGATCCTGGGCGCCGTGCTCACGGCCGCCCTGTGCGGGTTTCTCGTGGAGATTGCGTTCCGTCTTACCCCCCTCCTTTTTCCGGCAGGGGGATGGGAGCACGGGGTGGGGATCGGCGCGGACCTGATTCTCTACGGCGTATCGGTCTGGACCTATGTACCGCTCGTGTTTCTCCTCTTCTTTCCCGCGCGATTGCTGTTCCGTAGATTCGAGACACTGAAGCTCCCCTTTGTCGGCCGCGAGAGAATCGAACAGGCGGTGCGGGAGCGGGCGGTGCG
>JAAZOO010000010.1 GCA_012797715.1 Geobacteraceae bacterium
GCAAAAAAAAACAGCCCCGAAGGGCTGTTCGCGGAATCCGCATTCCGGAAACGTCGTTACGCTTCCGACCACGCAAGTTCCGGCGCGGAGAGGGGGGAGACCGCAGGAGCGTCGTGGCAGCCGGTTGCCTCAACCAGTTTCCAGCAGTCGGGTTTGGCAAGGATTTCGGTAACCAGCTTGTGATTGAGGTCGTGTCCCGACTTGTAGGCCTTGACGTGTCCGATGAGGGGGTACCCGGCAAGGGAGAGGTCCCCCACCGAATCCATGATCTTGTGGCGCACGAATTCGTCCTCGTAGCGCAGTCCGCCTTCGTTCAGGATGCCGTCGTCACCGATGACCACGGCGTTGTCCAGGGAGCCTCCCTGTGCAAGGCCGTTCGCCTTGAGGGTCTCCACCTCGATGAGGAAACCGAAGGTCCGGGCAGGGGCATACTCGCGCTCGAAGACCTGGTCGCTGAACTTCATGCTCCGGAACTGGTTGTTCACCACCGGGTGGTTGAAGCGCATGTCAAAGGAGATACGGAAATAGCGGGACGGGATGATGGAAATCTTCTTGTCGCCGTCCACGACCGTGATGGGCTTTTTCACCACCAAGTACTTCCTGGGCCGGGAAAGGCTCCGCACCCCGACTTTCCGGAGGCCCTGGACAAAGGGAGCCGCGCTGCCGTCCATGATGGGGACTTCCGGTCCATCGATATCCACGTGCACGTTGTCGATCCCGCACCCGCTGAGAGCGGCCATGAGGTGCTCGATGGTGGAAACCACCGCGCCCGCCGTGCCGATTGTGGTGGAGAGCCGGGTATTGACCACGTTTTTCGCAATCGCATCGATGGAAACCGCGGGGGTCAGATCGATGCGGTGGAAAACGCCGCCGGTCCCGGCGTCCGCGGGACGGAGTGTCATGGTCACGTCCTTGCCCGAATGGAGGCCGATCCCCGAAAATACCACCTTGTCTTTTACCGTTTTTTGAAAGGCCATGAGAGGCTCCTTTGAGAAGTTGTCTGCAATCATCTCATGAAATAGCAACATCCAGGCCAAAAGGGGCCATCATGCCTGGCACAATAATATTCTTTGGTATCAGCCAGTTACATCACACGATGCCTGCCGGCAAGGAAGCACTCCGCCCTACTGTGGCATAAAAGCAACAATAGGTGTTGCACACGCGCAACAGGTTTTCCGACTCCGCCAACGGCTGGTTTCCCATGACGGGGTTCAAGGAGGACTCAAAGTTCCAGATTCATGGCGGGGTGATAGAACTTCGAATCTTTCCGCTCGAAGGGGATGGTGCAGAGCCTGCCCGTGCCGGGGCGGAAGGAGAAGGATTCCAGGAAGGCGAACGACTCTTTCCGGGCTTCGGTAACGGTGGCGAGAAGGATGGTCTCCCCCATGTTCCGGGCATCTTTTTCGTTGAAGACGATGGGGGCGATGGGCCCAGGCCGGCAGGCAACCGGGACGACGGCAGGCTGCCGAAGGGTCAGGAGCCGCCCGGCGCGGACCAGTCGGGGGGGCGAGGGGAAAGAACAGGCAGGGACAAAGAGGTTCGGAAGGTCGCTGTCGGAGCCGGTATCTCCGACGGGGAGGGAGCCGGCCAGGCTCCGAAAGGCCGCACGCGTGGCCACGCTGCCTTCCCGCGTCGTGACCTGGAACGGCAGGATCCAGAACGGGAGCCGCACGTCGCCGGCGCCTCCCGCATGATGCAGTTCGCGCCGCGCCAGCGATCCATCCGCCAGTTCCCAGCACGAGGCGCACGGTGCGCAGACGAATATCACGTCGTCTTCACCCGCGGGAAGGCGGCCGCCGCATCCCGGGCAGAGAAGAGGGATCACCCTGATATCCCCGGCTCTATCCATGGCCGACATCCTCTTTCCTCTCCGCCAAGCGGAAGAAAAAAACCGCCAGTGTTGCCGGTGAAAGTCCCCGGGAGGCATGCATCCAGGCGAGAAAAGCGAAAAGAGCCAACCCACCGAGGGCACGATGCAGGGTCCATGCATATACCAGGACCAGAATGGCCAGCATGGGAGGGAGGAGGCGGAGTTCGCGGCGGCCGGGGAACCTCCCCTTGAGGATTCGCCCGTTGACGGCATCCACGATCACCGGGTACACCCGCTCTTCCGCCGAGAAGGAGAGCCGCCAGACCGGATAGGAGATGAGGGCGAGCCTTTCAGAGCACAGCCGGATGCCATCCCTGGTGCGCAGGACTCCGTCGGGGCAGGAGCGATTTCGGGCTGCAGCCAGGGCCTCGCAACGGACCTGGTCCGCCCCTTTCACCGGGTCGAAAACCGTGCCGCGGCGCTCCAGTTCCCCGTGATCCATCACCCGCAGGGGAAGCACGGCTCCTGCCAGGGCAATACCCCGCAACCCGAAGGCGGAGTTGTCAAAGGCCGGCGAGCTGAACTCAAAGGGAGAGGCAACGGTTTCGAATATCTGCTCGCGGGGTCCGTTCCGTTCCACGGTCCTTCTGGTCCCCCTTTCGTCGAACACTTCCTCCCGCACCACGCTCTCCCGTTCCATCCACTGCCAGCCCACCGCCAACCCTTTCAGGGACCAGAACGGCAGAAAGCAAAGCTCGCCCTTTTCGAATCTCAGTGTGTGCACCAGGTCCCGATCCACCCCTGAAGCGGCAAGGAACTTCCGTGCGGCGCTGCGGGCCGTGGCCAGATCAAGCCGCTCCTCCAGATAGAAGCGGGGTATTCCGGCTTCACCGGAAACGGCCAGGGACGTTCCGCAGCAAGGGCAGAGGGCATTGCGCGTCCCTTCGCGAAAACTGAACGGGCTTCCGCACTGGGGGCAGCTGATTGCGGCTGCCATGGCCCCGTTCACGCCGGAATCTCCATTTTCAGGAGGAGACGAAACGCCGGATAGAGGACCGCAAAGGAAAAGAGAAACGCCCCTGCCCGGAGCACATGGCTCCGGATCAGGAGTCCTTCCATAAGCAGGAGAAGTGCGAAGCAGACAATCATGACCATGTGGCGGAGAGGGAAGCGAACGCCGGCGGATACGGGATAGGCCATGGCGAAGACCTTCCCGTCAGGGCCGGAAACGATGGCGGTATACTCCTGATCCGCTGCCCGCCAGGTCAGGAAGTAGAGGGGGAGAAAGACCAGGCTCCACGTCCCCTTCCCCTCATCGGAGGGCATGCGTTCCCGGGCCTGCTCCCGTGAAACGGACGGAGCAGGATATTCCCCCCCATCATCCAGAAAAACCAGGTCACCGGCAGGAAGGGTGACCTGGGATATCTCCGGGAAGGGATGCTCGAGCGCAGGGGTCAGACTGCGGCGATCCCCGTTTCGGGAGAGCATCCAGAACGGGAATGCCCTGTAGTCAACGGCAACCCGTTCAACGGGATCGGTGAAAAGGCCCGCCTCAAGGTACGACGACAACGCGCTCCATGCCTGGCGATCATCGCGCACATGCCTGAACGTATATTCCACCAGACCCTCCCCCTCATGGACGACAAAGGAGGAGGCGCAGAAGGGACAGCGGTAGAACCGGCTTTCCGTCAGTGCTTCAACGGGCGCGCCGCACTGGGGGCATAGGATCCGCACCCGCTACTCTCCCAGGGTGGCGCCGCACGAGCTGCAGAATCGCGCGGAGGAGGGCTCTTCCTTCCCGCATTTCGGGCATTTTTTCGCAGAGGGCAGACGCACTCCGCACGAGGGGCAAAATACAGCTCCCGCCGGTATCTCCCCATTGCACCCCGGACAGCGGCCGACGGCCGCGAGGCGTGCGCCGCAGGCAGGGCAGAACGCGGACCCGCCCGGTATCCGCCCAC
>JAAZOO010000132.1 GCA_012797715.1 Geobacteraceae bacterium
ACCGGCCAGGAAGGAGAGGCCGAGGGGAAAGACCGGGTAGGGGCTCGTCTCCCGGTTCGCGGAAATCAGCAGGACCTCCATCACACCTCCAGGTAGGCGAGCATGCGGTCGATTCGTTGCCTGATGAGGGGAGGGGCGGAATACTGGAGGGTCCCGTTGCGGTCGGTGAGTACCAGCACGGCGCGTCCCGATGCCCGGTGAGCACCGTCCGGCCCCAGTATCTCGCAGAGGAATTCCAGGGTGGCGGTCTCGGTGCGCCGCACCGAGGTCATGACCCGCAACTCCTCGTTAAAGCGCGCCGGACGCTTGTATTTGAGCTCCAAGGCCACTACCGGCGCCAGAAATCCCTCCGCCGCAACCTGATGGGCATCCAGATCGAATCTGCCGGCAAGATCGTTTCTCCCAATCTCCATCCAGGCCACATAGTGGCCGTGCCAGGCAACCTGGTAGGAGTCCACCTCGTTGAATCTCACGCGTACCCGTGTCTCATGATATTTCATAGGGATTTCGCGGCCTCGTTCTCTATCCAGCGGTTGTACTTCTTCAAGGCATCGCCGGCACCCACTTCCACACACCGCGTGACCCCGACGGCCAGCAGCTCCCGATAGCTCTTCTCCCAATAGACCGGGAGGAGGAGCTCTCGCAGCAGGAAATCAGGGACCTCCGCACCCGTCAGGAAATCCTGGTCGATATGGTTCATGAGGGGAACGGAGGGCTCCCCGTACCGGTACCCGGAGATCACGGCGCGCAGCCCGTCGGCGATCTCCTCCATGAGGGGCGTATGCAGCGGCGCGTCGCAGGGAAAGAGCTTGGCGGAAAAGGCTCCGGAATGGAGGGCCTCCACCACGGCCGATTCCATCTTGCTGCGCTCCCCGGACAGGAGAAAATGACGGGAGGTATTGTGGTTGGCCAGATAGACACCGTTGTTCTCCGCAATGGCGAGCAGCGGTTCCACGGGAAGACCCACCACGCAGCCGAGGGCATAGGCGCCGGTCTCCGCCATGCCGGCCATGCAGCGGCCGATGCGGAAGGTGAGCTCCAGCGCATCCCCCTCCGGAAGAGAGCCGCTCACCGCGAGGGCAGCGTAGATACCCATGCTGTGCTCCGCGATCAGGTTCGGACGGATACCCTGCTGGGAAAGACACCGCGCACGGTACAGGCTCAGGGCGGCGCCGTATACCTGAAGGGCGACGCTCTCCGTGGAAGGTTCGCCGCACCAGGCAAGATCCGGGAGGGCGATGCCGGTACGTTCCCGGCACAGCCGGGATACGGCGCGGAAATCGTCGTCATCGGGAGGCGGGGGGCCGGGAGAAAGAGGCTGCCCGGGAAACATGAAACAGATCATGGTGGAGACCACTCCAAGGAAAAAAATGAAAACCGGCAACAGGCACCCGGCACGGGGCAAAAGGAAAAAAACGAAAAGGGAAACAGGGGCAACGACACACCCGAACGAGGGGGAGACGATTCCGTTTTACCCTTTACCCTTTGCCTTTTGCCTTTTGCCCATCTGTTCCGTTTTCTTTATGGCGCTCCGGAAACCGAAGTTCATGGGCGCGAACACCTGCACCGAACGGTGGGCCTTGAAGATGCGACGGAACATGGAAGAAAGGGAATAGAAGGAGCGGTTGAGCCGGTCGTGCCCCTCCTGGAGCTCCTCCGCCGTCATCCCCACGGGGCGGAAGGTGACGTGCCCCATGTCGTAGTCTTCCCAGTTATTGGACGTGATCCTCCCCTCCGACTCCAGCCGTGCCCGGACCGCGGTGCCGGGAAAGGGGGTGAGGATGGGAAAGATGGCCGCCTCCAACCGCGCCTCCTCGCAGAAGCGGAGCAGGCCGTCGAACACTCCGGGGGTGTCCCCGTCGTAGCCCAGGACAAAGGATCCCAGGATGCCGATACCGTTGTCGCGGAAGGCCCGCGCATCCTCCAGGTAGCTGGCTGCGCGGTTGGTCACCTTGCCCATGGCGGCCAGGGAGGTCTCGTTCAGGGATTCGAATCCCACAAACAGGCCGACGCATCCCGATTCACCCGCGGCACGGAGCAATTCCGGATCGCGGGCCAGGTCGATGGGGGCATGGGACAGCCACTTGAAACCCATGCCCCGCATCCGGGTAAACAGCTCCAGGGCGTAGCGGCGGTCTCCCACCAGATTGTCGTCCACGAAAAAGGCGAAGGAATTCTTCCTGCGCAGCGTCTCCAGCTCCTCCAGAACCGATTCCACCGGGCGCTTCCGGTACCTCCTGCCGTAAAAGGAGGTGACGGAGCAGAATTCGCAGTCATGGGGACAGCCTCGGGTGGTCTGGAGGGTATTGGTGAACAGGTAGCGCTTCCCCTGGAAAACCTCCCGCCGGGGCGGGGGTATTTCCCCCATGGACAGGAGGTCAGACGCCCGGTAGAGACGCTCCAGAGACCCCTTTTCCCAATCGTCCAGCAGGCGGGGCCAGACAAGCTCCCCCTCTCCCACCACCACTGCGTCCACGTGCTCCAGGGCCTCATGGGGAAGGTTGCTGGCATGAAAGCCTCCCATGACCACGGAAACGCCCCGCTCCCGGAAGGCATCCGCAATGCGGTACGCCCGCGGCGCCTGGGGTGTCATGGCCGTGACGGCCACCAGATCCGCGTCGGTATCGAAATCGATGGCTTCGATATTTTCGTCGACCAGCCCGACCTGCCACTGCCTGGGTGTGACAGCCGCAAGGGCGGCAAGGGAAAGGGAGGGGAACTTGAAGCCGATCTCGCCCCACAGCCTCCCCTTCGGCCATCCGGGGGCTACGAGGAGAAGTTTCACTTCCGGTGTTCCGCGATATACGCGGCCATGCTCCGTACCGACTGGAACACCACCGTTCCGGTCTCGGCATCGGGGACAACCACCCCGAAATCCTTCTCCATGGCCACCACCAGCTGCAGGGCGTCGATGGAGTCGAGGCCGAGGCCTTCCCCGAACAGGGGGGCATCGCTGTCGATGTCCTCCGGCGACATCCCGTCGATGCGCAGGCTGTCGATAATGAGCTGTTTCACCCGGGTAATCAATTCTTCAGACATGTGGTATCCTTTTCCCGGCCCTCCATGACTCCCCAGTAGTCGAAAAAGTTATACCACTGGTCCGGATAGGTCCGTATGTAGCGTTCAAACACCCGTAAAATGCGCGCCATGCCCTCTTCAATGGCCTGCCGGTGTCCGCCGTGCCTACCGGAGAACCACACGGCGTCTTCCATGATGGTTGCGTAGCGCCTCCCCTCACGGGGAACGAAAACAGGGAAGACCGGCGCGCCGCTTGCCAGCCCCAGGTAGGCGGCGCCCAGCGGGATATCCGCCGGAAGCCCGAAAAAATCCATGGTGGCGGTGTGGGAGGAACCGTCCCGATCCCCCAGGAGCGCCAGTATCTCGTTGCGCCGCAGCGCGTTCACCGCCTCGATGACGGCCAGGGGCGAGGTGTCGTGGCGGTCAACGTAGATGAAGCGGATGCCCCGTTCGCTCCGCACTTGTTCACGCAGCTCGTTGACCCGCTCGTCCGGTTCCCGGAAGGTGAGGACATTCATGGGGTATCCCATCTCAGCCAGGCCCAACCCCCCCAGCTCCCAGTTGCCCAGATGGGGGGAGATGAGGATGGCACCGCACCCCCTGGACAGGGCGGCATCCAGCTTCTCCTTGCCGACCCGCCTGCCGATCAGGGCATCCAGCTTCTTCCCCCGCAACCGGATCATGAGCATGACATCGGTCCAGTTGAGGGAGTATTTGTAGATGGTGGAAAACACCAGCCGTTCCACATCCCGCCTGCCGGTGACGACCCGCAGATTGGCGCGGATGCTGCGCCGTTTCTCCGCCATGAGGAGATAGACGATCCCCCCGGTCAGGAAGGCGAAGGGCGGGAACAGGAATCGGGGAACCAGCAGGGTCAGCAGCGTGATGAAGAACAGATTGATGCTGCTGTACAGTCTCACGGGTTTCCCCTCGTCATGGCTTGGTTCCGCAGCGGATTTTCTTTTCCCCACCGGATGTGCCGCGGAACTCCTTCTCCCACGAGGGATCGGCGATGGCGGCGTACCTTCGGGCGTAGCCGTCCATCTCCGCCGCCAGCCCGGTGAATATCTCCTCTGCGCCGCGGTGGGTCGGATAGACACCTTCCGTTGAGAATATCTCCCTCCCCACGTCCGGATGGTCGATGAGCATGCAGGGCCGGAGAAGGTTTTCATGCTCCCCCTGGCGCTTCCGGATGGTGCGGAACAGGGGTGAGCGCAACGCCTCTTTGAGGGTGGTGCGCCGGATGTTGTCCACGGCGAAGTGGCAGAAAACGCACGGTTCGATATCTCCGTTGGCGTTGATATGGAAATATTTCCGTCCGCCGGCGATACAGCCGCTGATGATGGGGCCGTCGTTCCAGAAATCCACGAAAATCATCGGTTTCGAGGCACGGAACTCGATGGTACGGCGCCGCATCAGGTCACGCTGCTCCGGCGTCGGCATGAGAGAAAGGTCCGGCTCCCGGCCCACGGGCACGTAGGAGAAGAGCCAGATGGCGGAGCACCCCTTTTCCACCAGCAGGTCGATGTAGTCGTCGCTGGTTATAATGTCCGTGTTGCGGCGTGTCTGGGTGAAGGAGCCGCAGAAGGAGAGCCCCGCATCCCGCAGCAGGTCCATGCCCTGCATGACTTTCCGGAAGTGTCCGGGACCGCGCCGCTCGTCGGTCTCCTTCTCGTACCCCTCCAGGGAGAAGGCGGGCATCACGTTTCCCACCTCGATGAGCCGCTCCACCATCCTTTCGTCCATAAGGCCGCCGTGGGTGAAGACCAGGAACGCCATGTCACTGTGTTTGCTGAAAATATCGAAGATGTCTTCCTTGAAAAACGGCTCCCCGCCGGAGATCACGGCGAAGAAGACCCCCATTTCCTTCATCTGCAGGAGAACGGAATCGATCTCATCACGGGAGAGTTCAAGGGACTTGTCGTAATCACCGGCATAGCAGCCGTAGCAGGAGAGGTTGCAGCGCATGGTGGGGCTGATGACCACCGTGGACGGCGGGTAGTACCCCTCCCGGTCCAGCCACGCCTTGCGCTTGTTGGTTCCGGACAGGAGATGGTTGACCGCCAGGTTTGCTATCCACTTGTCCCGCTGGTTGGGGTGGAGGTCCCGCAGGATCCTGCGGGGGAATTCGATGCTGGGGTGGTTCTCGCGGATGAGCTGCCGGATCCAGCGGATGCGCTCTCGGTAGTAGTCCTTTTTCGGCAGCAGCTCCATCAGGTAGGTCATCCGCACCAGGGTTTCGTTGGAGGAATTGGTGGCCATGGAAAGGAGGAGCGAGATGATTTTTTCCGTTGAATAGGTCTTCAGGCTTTGCAGCATGGTTCGGTGTCCCTCTACCCTTACCTGTATTTGAGGAAGGTCATGCAGATGTTCCACGTATCGCGCACCGGCCGGAAATGGCTGGTGGAGCGGCCGTCCGCGACCCGCGCGGCAACGGGAAGGCTTCCCATGCGGAAGCCGCCGCGCCAGGCCTTCATGAGGATCTCCATCTCCAGTTCGTAGCCGTTTCCGCTCAGGGTTACGGCTTTCAGGAGCCGCGCCGAATAGTAGCGGAATCCGGACTGGCTGTCGCTTATCTCGAAACCGGTCCTTTTCCTCATGCACCATACGCCGAACCGGTTCCACCAGCTGCGCAGCCCCGCCATTTCGTCGAACTGGGTAGCGCGGGACGCGATGAGGATATCCATCTCCCGTTCACGGGCCGCGGCCGCGAGTCGGGGAATGGCCGACGGGTCGTGCTGGCCGTCCGCGTCAAGGGTGACGACCCCGGAAAAGCCTTTTTCAAGGGCCCAGGCAAAGCCGGTGCGGAGCGCGGCACCCTTTCCCCGGTTCGCGGGGTGGCGGATCACCTCCACCGGCATGCCCGCAACCCGTTCCGCGGTTCCGTCCCCGGATCCGTCATCCACCACCAGGAGAGGATATCCGGAACGGAGCGCTTCTTCCACAACCCGCGCAAGGGTCGCCCCGGCATTATAGGCAGGGACTACGATACAGGTATGCACGATTCGGCCACGTGTTCCAGCGTGCCGAAGGAGCTGCTCTCCAGGAGGTAGCGGAGGCGCCCTGCGGCATCTTTCCTTGTTCCATAGACGGCAAATCTTCGAAGCGGCGCCAGCGGGAGGCGGGGTCCGTCCGCCTCCATCTCCCGGGGATGCAGGTAGAGAACTGCCGGCGCGCCTTCCCGATTGTACCGGTTCACCGTTGAGCGTATCATCCGCCGGGGGAAAAACCGGAACCCCCATCCCCCTCCCGTGGGAAGGTTGCCCACGGGGGTAGGGGTCACCATGGGAGGGATTTCCAGCAGCTGTCCCGATACGGTCCCCAGTGCAAAGGGAAAGCGTGGACCTTTCCGATCGCCGACAAAGGGGAGGGGGTTCATGCTGGAATCATACCGGTACCCCTCATCCCGAAGAATCTCGAACGCCCACGGGCAGTCTTGACCCAGCGACCACTGGGGAGCCCGGAAGCCCACCGGCCTTCTCCCTCCCTGGCGCTCCAGGGTGTCTCCGGTGCGCCGCACTTCATCCCGGAACGCCTCAGGTCCCAGCTGCCGCGCCGGGGTATGGGAATATCCGTGAGAGGCAATCTCGTGGCCTCCGGCGGCGATGAGGGGGACCAGGGACGGGTCCTCCTCCGCCACGGAGCCGAGAACAAAAAAAGTCGCCCGAACCTCGTATTCCGCCAGCAACAGGAGAATCCTTTCGATGTTCGGGCGCACCCTTCGCTGGAACGACCCGGCAGCCGGATCGACATCATATCCGCAGACATGAAACCAGTCTTCCACATCAATGGTGATCGCGTTCATCAACGGCCGCGTTGCGTCCTTGTTCCAGTACATTTAGAGCATTTACGGTACACTATTACCCTTGGCAAGTCAATAAGATGGGGGCTCGGGCATCGGGCAGGGGGGAGGGGGAAAGCGCGCTCGCAGGTGCGGGACGCGCTTTCCCCGAGTGTGGTGCGGGACGGGGAGGGCTTACCTGGCGAGATCCGCGTGGTACTCCTGAAGGCTGCGTACGCCGCTCCGGCCGGCGCGGCACGCCTCTATCCCCACGGCCGCCGCCAGCGCTCCGGCAACGGTGGTTATGTAGGGGACCCGGTGCCTGATGGCCGCCTTGCGGATGTACGAGTCGTCATGGGCGCTCTTCTTCCCGGCCGGGGTGTTGACCACCAGGTGGATCTCGCCGTTGGTGAGCGCGTCCACCAGATTGGGACGGCCTTCGTGCATCTTCTTCACGGTCACGGCCGGTACGCCGCTGCCGGCAAGAAAGGCGCCGGTGCCTTCCGTGGCAAGGATGGTGAACCCGAGGGCGGCAAAGCGGCGCGCTGCTTCCAGGGCGGCCTCCTTGTCATGGTCCGCAATGGTGAAAAGGACCGTTCCCGCCAGCGGCAGCGGCGACAAGGCCGCCTCCTGCGCCTTGAAGAAGGCGAGTCCGTAACTGTCGGCCATCCCCAGCACTTCGCCCGTGGAGCGCATCTCCGGCCCGAGCACCGGGTCCACCTCCGGGAACATGTAGAAGGGAAACACCGCCTCCTTCACCCCGAAGTGGGGGAGGGGCTTCTTCTCCAGGCCCATGTCGGCGATCTTCCTGCCGAGCATTGCCTGGGTGGCAAGGCGCGCCATGGAAATGTCGCACACCTTGCTCACCAGCGGAACGGTTCGGCTGGCGCGGGGATTGGCCTCCAGGATGTAGACCGTGTCGTCCGCAATGGCGTACTGGACATTGAGCAGACCCACCACCTTCATGGACACGGCTATCCTGCGGGTATATTCCTCAATGGTGGCCACGTGCCGCGCCGGGATGGTGACCGGCGGTATCACGCAGGCAGAGTCCCCCGAATGGACCCCGGCCAGTTCGATGTGCTCCATGACCGCAGGCACAAAGGCGTCCGTGCCGTCGGCGATGGCATCCGCCTCGGCCTCGATGGCGTTCCGCAGGTAGCGGTCGATGAGGACCGGCCGCTCCGGGGAGACGTCCACCGCCTTGCGCAGGTATTCCCGAAGCATCTCCTCGTCATGGACGATCTCCATGGCACGCCCGCCTAGAACATAGGAAGGACGGACCATGAGCGGGTAGCCAATCCGTTCCGCCACCGCCAGGGCCTCGTCCAGGGTGCTCGCCATCCCGGATTCGGGCTGGGGGATGCCCAACTTCCGCATCAGGGCAGCGAAGCGCTGCCGGTCCTCGGCCAGGTCGATGGTCTCCGGAGAGGTGCCCAGTATCCTGACCCCGGCCGCCTCCAGCTGCGCGGCGATATTGAGGGGGGTCTGCCCCCCGAACTGGACCACGACCCCTTCCGGTTTCTCCTTTTCGTAGATGGAGAGCACGTCCTCCACGGTGAGAGGCTCGAAGTAGAGCCTGTTGGAGGTGTCGTAATCGGTGGACACCGTCTCCGGGTTGCAGTTGACCATGATGGATTCGTACCCCGCGTCACGCAACGCAAAGGCGGTATGCACGCAGCAGTAATCGAATTCGATCCCCTGGCCGATGCGGTTCGGTCCGCCGCCCAGCACCATAATCTTCCTGACGCTGCTCACGGGAACCCGGT
>JAAZOO010000133.1 GCA_012797715.1 Geobacteraceae bacterium
GAGCAGCTGCTCCGTCCCCCCCACGGTGGAAATATCGAAGTTGATGCGCGCACCGCGGAGCCGTCGGGCCCGCGCCTCCACGTACCCGTGCTCCAGGGTGATATCGGCACCGAGAGCTTCTAATCCCTTCAAGTGGAGGTTGATGGGCCTTGCCCCGATGGCGCAGCCGCCCGGAAGCGATACCCGAGCCTTTCCGAACCGTGCGAGGAGAGGACCCAGAACAAGGACAGACGCCCGCATGGTTTTCACCAGGTCGTAGGTCGCCTCGTGGCTGTTGAGCCTGCCGGTGTCGATGCGAACCACATTGCCGTTCCCCTCAATGGAGGCGCCGAGGCTTTCGAGAACCTTGATGGTCGTGTTGATGTCCCGCAGGAACGGCACGTTCCTAATTTCATGGGAGCCGGGGGCCAGGATAGTGGAAATGAAGATGGGAAGGGAAGCGTTTTTGGAGCCGCTGACCGTAACGTCCCCGGCCAGTTTTTTCCCTCCCTTGATGATCAGTTTGTCCAATGGTTACCTCTGTTTCGGCAAGGCGCTCCGTACACCCCGCCTATAGTTTCTTTCCGCCGGCCACCCGCTCGATTCCACCTGCATCCGTTGCGGTGAACAGCTCGGAAAAGCGCCCGGTCTCCTCGAACAGGGCAAGTACTTCCCCGGCCTGGCCGATGCCCATCTCCACGAGCAGCCATCCACCCTCCTTGAGATAGCATGGGGCGTCAGGGATAATACGCCGGTAGAAATCCAGACCGTCGATTCCACCGTCCAGAGCACCCCGCGGCTCATACTCCCGCACCTCCTCCTGGAGGCCGGCCAGATCGGCAGTCGGAATATAGGGAGGATTGGATACTATCAGATCAAAGCGCTCTCCCGCCACCGGCTCGAACAGGGAGCCCTGGAGCAGGTGAAGGGGCACGGCGTGCCGGCCGGCGTTCCTGGCCGCAAGAGCCAACGCCTCGGAAGACGGGTCAACGCCGAAGATCTCGGCATCGGCGAGATTTTTCGCCAATGCCACGGCAACACACCCGCTCCCTACTCCCATATCGAGGATCCTCGCGTTTTTCGGGCTTCTGGCCAACGCTTCCCGAACCAGCACCTCCGTATCATGGCGGGGTATCAGGACTCCGGGCGATACTTCGAAATCGAGGCCGTAGAACTCCTGACTCCCGAGTATGTACTGGAGCGGCTCCCGTTTCGCCCGCCTTGCGACCATGGCGCGGAAGATGGACAGCTCGGCGGATGTCAGGGGTTTATCAAAATTGACATAGAGGCCGACCCGATCTATCCCGAGTGCGGAGCAGAGCATCCACTCCGCCTCCAGGCGGGCATTCTCGACCCCCTTTTCAGCCAGATACCCCTTGGTCCAGGAAAGGACCTTGAGAATCGTCCAGGTCTCGGTCATACAAAGAGTCGCGCCATTACGCGGCTTCGCTCTGTGCCTTTAATGCCTCCATCTGGTAGTGGGCACGCAAGGCGTCGACAATCTCGGCAATATCACCGGCCATGACAGCATCGAGCCGATACAGGGTCAGGCCGATGCGGTGATCGGTCACGCGGCCTTGGGGAAAGTTGTAGGTCCGGATGCGTTCGCTCCGGTCTCCACTCCCCACCTGCTGCTTCCGGTCGGCGGCCATCTTCGCGTTCTGCTCGCTCACCATGATGTCCAGCATCTTGGATTTCATAACCTTCATTGCCTTGGCACGGTTTTTTATCTGGCTTCGCTCTTCCTGGCAGGCAACCACGATACCGGTGGGAAGGTGGGTGATCCGGACCGCGGAATCGGTTGTATTCACGTGCTGGCCGCCAGCCCCTGAAGAGCGGTACACGTCGATTTTCAGGTCGGCCGGGTTAATCTCAATGTCGATATCCTCCGCCTCCGGAAGCACGGCAACGGTGCAGGCGCTGGTGTGAATCCGTCCCTGGGCCTCGGTGTCTGGAACCCGTTGCACGCGATGCGTCCCCGATTCATACTTGAGGCGGGCATAGACGCCCTGTCCTTCCACTAGGGCAATGACTTCCTTAAAACCGCCGAGAGCCGATTCGGAAGATGAAATCACCTCTACCTTCCAGCGGTTGGACTCGGCAAAACGGCTGTACATGCGGAACAGGTCGCCGGCAAAGAGCGCAGCCTCGTCCCCCCCGGTCCCGGCCCGTATCTCCAGGACTACGCTTCTGTCGTCGTTGGGATCCTTGGGGAGGAGGAGAAGCTTGATCTCTTCTTCGAGCCTTTCTTTCCGGCCGGCCAGTTCTTCCAGTTCCGCTTCCGCCATCTCGCGAATCTCGGGGTCCGGCTCGTTCAGAAGCTCCCGGTTGTCTTCCATTTCCGCGAGTGTCTTCTTGTAGTGGCGATAGGCGGCAACCAGGTCGGACAGTTCGTAATGCTCCTTGCTGAGCCGTCGAAACTCCAGTTGATTCCCGAGCACTGCCGGATCCGACAGAAGGGATTCCAGTTCTTCAAAGCGTCTTTCCAGTTCTTCAATCTTATGCAGCATACCTCTACCCTACCTATACCACCAGTCTGTCATCTTTGTGGCCGCCGTTTTCCTCCAGGGCCTCCTCCATGGAGCGGATCGCCACCTCCACCTGATCGTCATCCGGCTCCCGTGTCGTCAATCTCTGCAGGGCAAGCCCCGGAGCGATGAGGAACCTCACCAGAGGAGAGGTGTCATGTTTCGCGCTCCACTTGAGCAGCTCGTAGGAAACACCCGCGATAAGAGGCAGGAGAACGATCCGCGCGCCCGCCTTCATGGAGAAAGGCCACAGTTTCGGAATCAGAGAAAATACAAGAATACTGACCAGCATCACGATAAGCAGGAAGCTGGTGCCGCAACGGGGGTGCAAGCGGCTGAAACGCCTCACGTTCTCGACCGTGAGGGTCTCCCCTGCCTCAAAGGCGAAAATGGATTTATGCTCGGCTCCGTGATACTGGAAAACCCTCTGAATATCTCTCATCCTGGAAATGGAATAGATATAGAGGAGGAAGACCAGCACGCGAATCACACCGTCCACCAGGTTGAAAACGAGATTTGAACCGCCGATGACCGGGACGAGAAGTTTCGTCAGGTAGAGGGGAAGAATGAAAAAGAGGAGGACACCGAAGAGGAGGGCGACCGCCATGGTCCCTCCCATTGCCAGAGAGCTTATCTCCTTTTTCTTTTCACCTTCCGCCAGCGCCTCGTTTGCGGAAAAATTGAGGGCCTTGATGCCGATGAGGAGGGAGGAAAACAGGGCAACCGCGCCGCGCACCAAGGGAAGCTTCACGAGAGGGAACCGTTCGGAAAGGGGAGTCACCCGATCCCGCTTCACGACGATCTCACCGTCCGGTCTCCGCACCGCGATGGCCATGGAACGGGGGGCCCGCATCAGGAGACCCTCGATGACCGCCTGGCCGCCGATATTGATTTTCTCCATGAACGTGAAACCTTTCCGTCCCATGGGCCGGGACGTCTGTTACCGAATCGATTGAAAAAACTCCCGGACGGCAGCCATCCTGCCGCAGGTCATCTCACCCTCCGGACACGGCCCGGAGAGGCAACCCGGCCCGGCCCCCTCGAAAAGGATCGGCGCGACCGATTTCGCCAGTTTCAGCATCTCGACGGCCAGGGCTCGGATCTCCCACTGGGCGCGCTCGCAGCAGCGGAGTCGGAAAAAGTGGAGCAGTTCCCGGACGTTCATCGTTGCCAGAATCTTGGTCTCCGTGGCATTGGGGAGGACATACCGGGCATCCTCCGCGGGAATGCCTGATTCCACCATCTCACCGTACAAGCGATGAAGTTCCCGCATCTGAGATGAAAACTTCTCCTCCATCACGGGATCGGCCGAGATGCTGGGAGGGATCACAACCTGAAACATCTCTTTGTGCGACACGTACCTCTGGGACTGCTGGGAAAAAGAAGCGACCCGGTGCCGCACGAGCTGGTGAGTGGTAACCCGGGAAACCCCCTCGATACCGAAGGTGAACGACGCATGCTCCAGGACCGACAGGTGACCGAGAGTCAGAATTTTTTCCAGAAATTTCCGGATATCGCTCCCGGAGAGACGGTCCCGCAATTCGCCGATGGAGACGGGTGAATAGCAGAGTCGTGCGGCAAGGGCGACGGTTTCTTCCGGATCGGGTGTGTGGCTGACAAGAGTGACCTGCATGGGAGTCCTTCAGAATAAACCATTCACGGGTCCGGCGAGAAACAGATAAGGGGATTTCGCCATGGACAAAATCCCCTCTCTTTCCTTCCGCGCGGCCGAAGGCAGATTACATGCCGTATCGCTTCTTGAACCTCTCGACGCGGCCGGCGGTATCAATAAGCTTCTGCTTGCCGGTAAAGAACGGGTGACATGCCGAGCAGATTTCCGTCGTAATCTCGGCCTTTGTAGAACGGGTCTGGAAAGAATTGCCGCACAGACACTTCACCGTGACCTCGTGATATTTCGGGTGGATTCCCTCTTTCATTGCTTCCTCCTTGCGCAAGCGTGCTTCCGACTCATCTTGGTATGCCATACCAGAAGTATGGAACGTTACCATCTCCACTTTTTTTTGGCAAGATATTTTTCACATGCTCATGGAGTCGAGAAAGTCTTGATTCGTCTTGGTTTCCACCAGCTTGCTGAGAAGAAATTCCATGCTGTCCACTACATTCATGGGATGGAGAACCTTGCGCAGGATCCATATCCTGTTCAAGGCGGTCTTGTCGATCAGGAGCTCTTCCTTTCTCGTACCCGACTTATTCATGTCTATGGCCGGGAACACCCTCTTTTCAACCAGTTTCCGGTCCAGATGCAGTTCCATATTTCCGGTTCCCTTGAACTCCTCGAAGATGACCTCGTCCATCTTGCTGCCGGTGTCCACAAGGGCGGTGGCGATGATGGTAAGCGACCCGCCTTCCTCGATATTGCGGGCAGCACCGAAAAACCGCTTCGGCTTATGGAGGGCGTTGGAGTCGACCCCGCCGGAAAGGACTTTTCCGGATGGGGGAATGACGGTGTTGTAGGCGCGGGCAAGGCGGGTGATGGAGTCGAGCAGGATGACCACGTCCCGCTTGTGCTCCACGAGCCGTTTCGCCTTTTCGATAACCATCTCCGCAACCTGGATATGGCGGGCAGCCGGCTCGTCGAAGGTGGAGGAGACAACTTCCCCCTTCACCGAGCGCTGCATGTCGGTGACTTCCTCCGGCCGTTCGTCGATGAGAAGGACGATGAGGTAGACCTCGGGATGATTCACGGCAATGGAATTGGCGATGTTCTGGATCAGCATCGTTTTCCCGGTGCGGGGAGGAGCGACGATCAAGCCGCGCTGCCCCTTGCCGATGGGCGCTATCAGGTCCATGACCCTCGTGGGCAGGTTGTCCGGAGTCGTCTCCAGCTTCAGCCTTTCCATGGGGTAGAGCGGAGTCAGGTTATCAAAGAGAACCTTGTCCCGTATCCCATCCAGGGGTTCGAAGTTGACCGTTTCCACCTTCAGCAGGGCGAAGTAGCGCTCCCCTTCCTTGGGAGGCCGTATCTGCCCCGAGACGGTATCGCCCGTCTGCAGGTTGAATCGCCGTATCTGGCTTGGCGAAACGTAGATATCGTCGGGACCGGGCAAGTAGTTGTAATCGGGCGCACGGAGAAAACCGAAACCGTCCGGCAGCGTCTCAAGAACGCCCTCCCCAAAGATCATGCCGTTCTTCTCGGTCTGGGCGTTCAGTATGGCGAAGATCAGGTCCTGCTTGCGCAGGCTTGACGCCCCTTCTATGTTGAGACCTTTGGCTATTGATGTCAGATCGTTAATCTTTTTGCTTTTCAACTCTTGTAAATTCATCTCGTCTCCTGCCGATAAAATACATGAACCAGCCATCCGCCGCTTCTGGCAAAGCAGCTTTGTCTCAACGACATATCCACAGGCCGGCGTGGCATATCCATGGTGTCATGTTGGTTTTGTGTGTCGTCTCTGCTTTTTCGAACTCTCTTCTCGGGGACTCAAGCTAATGGGTTTCGTACTTGATTGCAAATGGTATTGAGGGATCTCTCAGCGTGAGTGCGGGAGATAGGCCGAAGAGAAGAATTCCGGCTCTGCTTCCAGAGCGCGGTTCTTCGACCCTGATAACGTGTCATTCCAGGGGACACGGGCGGCACAACGCAGCCGGTTCCGGGTGTCATGGCACTGGTGTATGGATTGCGAAGGTATAGGCCATTCTGTTTCAGTATTTGGATATCGCAGGTTATGTTGGTGTTTGCTGGTCGTTGATTTGGGGTGATGCAACAGGGGTGAACATGTACGATAGTCGAGGAATGAATCGTTTATAAACCGCTCTCTTCCAATTTGTCAACACAATTCTCAAACCACGATTACCGATACGCGCCTTCACTCCCGGTTCCTTTTCGGGGAGTCAAAATAAAGAAGTGTTCCGGCGCCTGCACTCACATCACGCCAGGAACAGCCAGGAAACTCCACGGTTACCACCCCGCACGTGGGCATGGCAACAATTGCAAGGTCGGAAACGAGAGTACAGAAATCGGTTATCCCGGGATTATGGCCGCACAGCAGGACATTTGCAAAGAGATCGTCAATCTCCCCGACAACGCGGAGTATCTCCCGCGCTTCGGCCGCATACAGACGAACGTCCTTAACAATCCCGGATTCCGGAAAACCTATCTCACCGGCAATCCTTTTCACCGTGGAAACGGCCCGTTTCGCCGGACTGGTTAGAATCAGGTCGTACTGTTCTCCCCGTTCGGCAATGCGCCTCCCCATTTCCGGGGCATCCGCCTTGCCCCTCCTGTTCAGTGGCCGGTCAAAGTCTGACAACTGCGGGTCCTTCCAGCTGGATTTTCCATGACGGACGAGCGTCAATCGCTTCATGCGCCCTCCACACGGCGGGGCGACATCATATCCCGCATCTCCTCAACATGCCTCAGCACGGCCTGCACCGCCCGCCGCACCCCCTCCGTATCCGGGAGCGATTTCGCAATCCCGTGGATGGCGTTCCTCTCGTCCGCAATCCGGAAGGATTCGGGAAAGGTGAGATCATGCACCCAGGAAAGCTGCACGAGTTTGAAATCGTTCAGTGTCCGCGCCAATGACAAGCGGACGATCTCTCCGTTGGCGACCCTGTCCAGGACCTCAGGCGAACACTCCGGCCGATCGGGAAAGTCGAGTCCCGCAACCGATGAACGCTCCCCTTCCGGCTGTTCAAAGAACTCCGAGAACACCCGCCAGATGTCCAGCTTGTCCGCATCCCGTATCAGCTGCAGAAAGAAGCGGTGCTCCCCCTTGATTTTTTTCGGGATGGCAAAGA
>JAAZOO010000134.1 GCA_012797715.1 Geobacteraceae bacterium
CCCCGGCGCCGGTGGTATGCCGGAAAATCATGCATACCCGCGATGGCGCGATGCCGCCCTGACCAGTGTGCGGAAATAGGCCGCTGCAGGTCGGCCTTTCACGGATGCTGCTCCGTGTCATCCTTCTTGACTTTGTCGCAGGAATGGAGATGGAGAGCGCGACGCACCAGGTAGTAGCCGCTTGCCAGGGCGATAATCACGGCCGCGATGCCGTAGAGCATCTCCGGCGCGATCTCCTTGTAATCCACGATGATTACTTTCCTGGACATGGCGACGATGGCCACCAGGAAGACCACCTCGGCATGCACCCGGTCCTCCTCCAGGTATGCCTTGATGCTTTCCAGCAGTTCAACGCCGATGAGCACCATGAGGAAGAAGCCGAACACCTCCAGCATCTCCTCTATGTTGAGAAGAAAGAACGGCGGTTTTATGAGCTGTTGGACCAGGATCACCGCAAGCTCGACCGTGGAGACCAGAACCGCAATCATCATCAGCCCGAGCAATGACACGATGATTACCTTTTCAAATGACGTGAACAGTTTATTCATGAGACGTCCTCGTTCTTTCCGGATGTTTTCTCCGTCGCCTCCCGTTTCATGCCTGCCGCCTCCGGGCTGAGTATACGAATGTCCCGGCGCGGATAGGGGATCTCGATGCCGTGTTCGCGGAAGCTCCTGTAGATGGCCACGTTCAGGGTGCTCGTGAGGAGACCCCGGCGGTGAATGAGGCTGGTGCTCCAGACCCTGAGCTCGAAGCAGAGGCCGCTGTCGCCGAACTCCATCAGCCGCACGCCCGGCGCCGGGTCCTTCAGCACATGGGGGTTGTGGTGGGCCGCATCTAGGAGGAGCTTTTCCACCAGGTGCACGTCGCTATCGTACGCAACGGTAACCGGAATGCGGAACCGGACCGTGCGGTCGGTGTGGCTCCAGTTGATGACGTTCTCGGTGATGAATTTCGAGTTGGGCACGATGATGCTGATGTTGTCGTTGGTCACCACCTCGGTGCTCCGGCCGCTGATGCGCACCACGTCCCCTTCCACGGTGCCCACCACGATGCGGTCTCCCACCTTGATGGGACGCTCGAACAGGATGATGAGGCCGCTGATGAAGTTGCTGACGATATTCTGCAGGCCGAAGCCGAGACCGATGCCCACGGCGCCAGCCAGCACGTTCAGCGCCGTGAGGTCGATACCGGCGGTCTGGAGGATGATGACGAAGCCGACGGCGATGACGGTATAGCGGACGATGGCGCCGACCGCGTGGCGGGCGCCCGTTTCCAGGCGCGTTCTCGCCAGCAGCTGGTCCGCGATCCAGACCCTGAGCTTGCCGCTGAAAAAGAAGAGCAGCGCCACCAGCGCCACCAGGTAGAGGAGGGTCCAGAGGGTGAGGTGGGAGGCGCCGAGCCTTACCAGCGGGATGTCCAGGGCATTTCTGATGTGACCGAGAATCCGGCTGAACGTGTCCATGGTGTCGCTCCCTTCCTAAAACGGCCAGAACCGGGGAATCAGGATGGTCGCCAGGATCCAGAACAGGATGTTGAGCGGTGTCCCCACCCGCAGGAAGTCGGCGTAGCGGAACCGGCCCGGTCCGTAGATGAGGGTGTTGGTCTGGTACCCCACCGGCGTCATGAAGCTGGCCGAGGCGGCGAAGGTGATGGCCATGAGCAGGGGACGTGAATCCACTCCCAGGGACTGGGCCGCGGAGATGGCCACCGGCGCAAGCAGAGCGGCGGTGGCATTGTTGGACATCATCTCCGTGAGCAGGGACGTGACCAGGTACAAGGCCGACACCATGGCCACAGGCCCCAGGATTCCCACCGTATCAACCAGCAATCCGGCCAGCAGGCGGGCGGCGCCGCTCTTTTCCAGTGCCGTGCCCAGGGTGAGAACCCCTGCCAGGAGGAAAATCACCTGCCAGTTGATGGCGGCATAGGCCTCTTCCATGGTCAGGCAGCGGGAGAGGATCATCAGGCAGCACCCGATGATGGCACCCGCGATGATGGGGACGATGCCGGCGGCGGCCGCCCCCACCACCCCGGCGACGATAAGGACGGCGATGCCCATGCGGCTCTTGCGGAACACCGGCATCTCCACCTGGGAGACCAGAACGAAGGTCTTGTCTTCCCGGAGCAGCTCCAGGTGGGCTTCATCCACCTCGAAGAGCAGCACGTCCCCGGCGCGCAGCAGCATATCCTCCATGTTTTCCCGCATGACCCGGCCGCGGTGCCGGATTGCCAGGGCGGTCAGGCCGTAGCGGGAGCGGAAGCGGGCCTGCTTCAGGCTCCGTCCGTCCAGGGTGGACCCCGACGCCACCACCGCCTCCACCAGCACCGCTTCTTCAGGGGGAGGCGGTCCTATCTCCTGGCGCAGGATGACGCCCCGGCGCTCTTTGAGCTTGCGGAAGTTTTCCAGGTCGCAGCGGACCTTCAGGTGATCGCCGGACTGGAGGATCAGCCGTTCCGGCGGCTCTTCCACGGCGATGCCGTTCCGGAAGACCTCCACGCCGCGGATAGCCACATCTTTCAGCAGGGGCGAAACGGACAGCGCCTTGCCCACCGAACGGGCCTCCGGCGCCAGCACGATCTCGATCTGGTAGTCGCCGCTGCCGAACAGGGGGCCGCGGGCGGCGGCTGCCTCCCGCTTCGGTATCAGGCGTACCCCCACGAGCAGAAGGTAGAGGCTGCCGGCGGCGAAGAAGATCAGGCCGAGACGGCTGAACTCGAACATGCCGAAGGGGGCAAGTCCGTGGCTTTCGGCGATGGAGGACACCAGGATGTTGGTGGAGG
>JAAZOO010000135.1 GCA_012797715.1 Geobacteraceae bacterium
AGAAGCTGTGCGCCGTCAAGAGCGGCCGGCTTCTCGTTCGCGTAAGACGCAACCGCACATCCGATGCATGCGGCCGCAGCAGTCAACAGAATCCTTTTCATACTGTCTCCCCTTTTGTGGAATTGGAATATCCCGCCCGGCGGTCCCTTCCTCTTTTCTTCCAGTACCAGTACAGAGACATGTACCACTGAAACCGATCTTTGCAAGCAGATGGTTGAAAGCGAAACAGGGGACGTTTCTTGCAGTCTTCCCATCAGACCAAAACCGGCAGTTGAAGGTATCCGTAGAGAGCGACTCTGCCCTATCCCGTTGCTGCACTTTGGGAAATGGAGCGGCCACAGCCGATACCGCAAGGCATCCGGAGGGAGGCAGGAGGGGAGAAAGGGCGGACGGGACCGGCAGTGAAAAATTGACTCTCCCCCTGCTGTTCCGTATCCTTCCGCCAAAGGCTTGAATTGAAATGACGCCGGCAGGAGAAACCGCCATGAAATACTACAAACAGTTCTCGGGCACACCGAATCTATACCTGCTTGCCCTCCTGGCAGGAGGTGCCTGCCTCGGCCTGACCTTCCGCATGGACGAAATACGCCACATGCTGGAAATGGGGGTGTGTACGATCTTTCTCTTCGTCATTGCAGGGATTCTCTGGAAAGGCCGTTCGCACTATCTGGACATCGACCGGGAACGCATCGTCCATCACGGCTTCAGGCACTGGGAAATCAGGAGGGCCGACCTGGTTGGCGTGGAATACGGACGCAAGGGGTGGTTCGACGACCGCGAGCTGTACCTGAAGGTGCGGACGCTCACGGGTGAGTACTCCGTAGACAGCGGGTTTCTGGTGAACAAACAGCGGGTGGAGGAGCTGGCGCGGGCCATGGGGGGCGGCCTGGGCATCGGCACCCCGCCCCAGGGGAGATGGTGACCGGCATCAGGTGACCCTGAGCGCCTCGACGATATTCATGCGCGCAGCGCGCAGCGCCGGAAGCACCCCGCCCACGAACCCCATTATCAGGGAAAAGGCGAGCCCCTGGCAGAAAATCTCGAAGGTGAGGGTAAAGGAAAACGCCAGCTCGGAAAAGGTCTGGAAGTTCATGGTGGAGATGGTGAAGAGCTGGAGGAAGGATGCCAGCAGGAGTCCGGTGCACCCACCGACGAATCCCAGCAGCAGGGATTCCAGGATGAATGCCCCGACGATGTTCCTCCTCCGGAAGCCAAGGGCGCGCAGGGTGCCGATCTCGTTGGTGCGGTTTGCCACCGCCGCATACATGGTGATCATGGCGCCGATAATCGCCCCCAGGGAGAAGATCACCGTCAGGGAAACGCCGAGGACCCGGAGGAACTTGGCCATCATTTCCGACTGGTCCGCATAGTACTTGGTCTCCCGCCGCGCCTCCAGGGTCAGGCGCGGATCCCCCTCGATGCGCGCCTTCACCTTTTCAAAGGCCGTGGTGTCGGCAAGCCGGAAGATCACCAGGGAGTAGACCGGCCTGCGGAACGCCTGCATGAGCTGGTCCGCGTCCCCCCATATCTCCGAGCTGAACCCGCTGTTTCCCGCGTCGAATATCCCTACCACCGTCCAGTCCCGCATGCCGAAACGGAGCGTCTCCCCCACCCCGCCCCCCTTGAAGCGTTTGGCGATGCCGGCTCCGGCAACGATCTCCGACGATCCGAATCGGGGCATGCGCCCTTCCGTGATGCGCACCTGGGGTCTGAGTTGAACAGAGGTCGGCTGGATACCGCGGATAACCACGTGGGCCGGCTTGTTGCTCCCCCGCTTCGGGAGGTTGATGAGCACCACCATCTCCTTGGCCAGCAACCGGCGGCCGTCGCCGGCAAAGGCCACCTCCGGCTGTGTCTCCACGATGGACGCCTGGAGCCGTTCCACGCCGCTCTGCACATCGGTGCCGGCGCCCTTGCGGATGACCACCACATTGTCCGGCGATCCCGTGTCCACCAGGGTCTTGCGCAGCCCCTCGGCCAGCATCAGGATGGCCGCAAACACGAACACCACCAGGGCCATGCCGCCCGCGGTCAGGACGGTGGTAAGGCGCCGGGTCCAGAGGTTGCGCAGGCTGTAGGAAAAGGGGATGGACATATTCAATACGTTCCCGGACCTGCCAGGTTTTGGAAACCCGGCGGGTCTTTTATCCTAGATTCGGCAGTTGGAGGCATCCTTCGTTCTCTCCGATTGCCGTCTTTGTGCTGCTCTTAGCTCATTTCACTACAGCCGATACACTCACCCTTGGGGTTCGGACAGTATCGTCTGTGGCCGCTCCATTTCGCTAAGAGCAGCAACGAAATACGACAGAGCGCTCTCTGCGGATACCTCCAACTGCCGGTTTTAGGTTTATTCCATCACCCGATCCGCCTGAGGCCGTCCGCGATGGGGATGTTCACGGCGCGCCATGTGGGAAAAATCGCGGCCACGATCACCACCAGCAGGGCAGCGGCCACGTCC
>JAAZOO010000136.1 GCA_012797715.1 Geobacteraceae bacterium
AGATTTCGCAAATCAAAGTATCCATCAAGTACCCATCAAGTACCGACACACGATGCAACATGCCGTTTTTACAGGTTAAGTTCGCTATGAACGCCTGCCCCATACCGGCAAGAAGGCCAATTCATCAAGTAGTCATCAAGTTCCGGCCTTAGCGGCAGCCCACCAAGGAACATACTTCATGAGCTTCGGAGCGGCACCCACATCATAAGGGACAATCGCTCCCGCATCCACGGCCTCCTTGATGAGTCGGGAAGCGGCCGCCATATTCTGCGGCTCAATGCCGAATCGTTTGCGAACAGAGCTGTTCGTAAGGTACTCCTTTGTTTACGAACGTAAGACAGGCATGAAGGTAACAAGCCCGGATCCGGTCGTCCTTGTCCATCTTGGTCAAGGGTCGGTGGGCCCGAGAAAACCGCGTTGACTACCAGCTCGCTAACAGCCAACTCCGGATACATCGGAACGGTTTTCCGCAGAGCCTTTTCAATGACCTCGTTGGAGGGAAGGAGCGCATTGATGTAGCCGATCAGTCCCTCAAAGCCGGTAGCATAACCCTTCGCACCTTCCTGCTCACGGATGGTCTCAACCCTGCTGTTGTCCTTGTAAGCTATGACGCGGACTGCCTTGCGGCGGAGGGAACGGAACTCCCCGAGCTTCTTGGCGAACAGCATTGCCCCCAGATTCGTGATATTCCAGCGCCCCGATTCGGTCCGACAGATGAGATCAGGTGAACCTGAGTCTTGTCTTTAAGCCTTCTGAAAGCGGATGAAAAGATTATCCTGTCAAAGTCGCGCTGGAATGGTGCTCGAACTGAGGTATCTTCAACCCCCGATTTACCTAATCTCTTCGGTGAAAGCAGCTTCTTCCAATCCATAGGACAAGTCATATCCACTCCTGCGCCATTAAGCTGAGAAGAGCCCCTGGCGACTTGAATTCCAATCCACCAGCGCCTCAAACCGCCGGTAATCCCCTCGCCGGATGAAGTCATCGAATACCGTCTGCTTTACCTTCAGGTAGCGCCACGTTTCGCCGGATTCCCGGCTCACGTCTTCGCACCAGCGGGCCATGTGGAAGTCTTTACTGGTGGTTTCTTCGAACTCACGCCCCTTGGTTTCAAGAATCCAGTGGACATTGCCATTCTGTGTCGTCTGGACAGCCACGAAATCGGGGTAATAAAGGCGGATTGAGCCGGTCAGGGAAAGATACTGCACGTGGAAACCTGTGAACCATTCGGCCAGGGCGGCAAAGCGGTCGATGTCGTCACAGTTGTTGAGGAATGAGGCAAAACCCGCCTCGAAGTCGTTGTAGCAGGGAACGACGTTGAAGATGGTCCGATCGGCGTGGGCGATCATTCTGCGCCAGAGGAAAGGCTCGGTTTCCGACAGCAGATAGTCCTTGCCGGTCAGCTTCACCGGCTGGAGGGTGGCGGTCAATTCGCCGATCTTCCTGCCGAACATGCCGGCAATGGCATCCAGGAGTCCGGAATGGTTCAGTGCCCGCCGCAGCCCTACATCATCAAGTTCAACAATTCCGCCGAAACAGCGCTTCCGCACATACTCCCTGACTTTGGGATAGAGATCGGCAAAGCGGCCGGTAAGCTTGGCTTTCTTCTCCACCCGGCTGGTGAGGGATGAGAGGAGGTTCTCGATGGGTGGCACGTTCTCGGCATTGAATTCGATCTCGTCGGAAGCGACCTTGATGTTGACGATCCCATGCACCAGGTCTATCCGGTTGACGATTTCCTCGTCCAGGTCTTTTTCCTTGGCCAAGGGGGATAACGCCAGCGGGTCCAGCTCTTCCAGCCGCCGGTATTCCCGCTCATAGAGGGGCGTGGTGCGGGGGATGCGGATGTCCAGGCTGCGCCGTTCCTCCAGGGGGAAGACCTGCACCGGCGGCTTCGGCTTGGTGATGCGCGGAATGCCCACCCCTTCCTTCTCCAGTTCGCGGATGAACATCTCGAAGGCGTTGGTACCGATCAGCTCCAGTATCTGGTTGCAGTTGCGCGGCATCTTGCGCATGAGGCGCAGGCCGCGGCCGATGGCCTGCTCGGGAAGGATGTTCGCCTTGGCGGTGAAGGGGCGCAGCCCCAGGATGACCGACACGTTGCGCACGTCCCACCCTTCTCGGAGCATGAGCACGGAGACGATGGCGCGGATGCGGGATGTGCCGCTGTCCACGTTGCGGGCCGCGTCCCGGGCCGCTGCCAGGTCCTTTTCCGTGATTTCGCCGTTCTTCTTGGTGTGGATCAGGAGCACCCGGTCCTTCTCCTTGAACTCCGGCTCGCGCCGCAGCCGCTCGGCGATGGAGTCGGCGTCCTTGGTGTCCTCGGCCATGACGAAGAGGAGCGGCTTCTCCCCCACTGCCGCGTAGTCCTTCACGTGCTGCCGCCAGCGCTCCACGGCAATGGCGATCCACTCGTTGTAGGCGTCGCCCGCTTCCTCGTGGGCGTATTTGTCGGGGTCGACCTTGTCGGTCTGGTGGATGATGAGGGGGGTCTTGACGATCCGGTCTTCCACCGCCTGGGCCAGGGGGTAGTCCACCACGATCCAGGGGAAGTAGGTGCCATTCTGGTTTTTGGGGGTGGCGGAGAAGTCGAGCCATAGCGTCAACCCCGCCTCCCCCTTGGACTTGAGGTTTTCATGCAGGGCGGTCAGGGTCTTGTTCCAGGCGAGGTCTTCGTCGTGGACATGGTGCGCTTCGTCGTTGAGCACCATGAGGCTGTTCAGCCTCTTGATCCGGTCAAGCATGGACTGGCCGGCGTTCAGGTTCCCCTTCGGCGCATTCCCCAAGAGTGACGCGATCGGGTTGATCGGCTCCTGCGGACCGCCGTTGTCCTCGTAGATCTGCTGGATGTTGTTGAGAAACAGGTTGCCGACGGCCGAGGGGTCGCGGCTGTCGCCGCGCATGAAGGTTTGCAGCCCGCTGAACTCGGCCTTCCATTCGGGCGGGATGATGGGGAGGCTCTGGAAGATGCGGGCCGAATCGAAATCCTCCCGCAGCCGCTCGTAGACGATGACGTTCGGGGCGACGACGAGGAAATTGGCCGCCAGGTCGCTTCCCGGCTCGAAACGGCGATGGAACCAGCTCCAGGCGATGACCAGGGCCATGACCACGGTCTTGCCGCTGCCGGTGGCCATCTTCACCGCATAGCGGGGGAGCCCTTCCGGCGGGAGCTCCTGCTCCGCCTCCTTGCCGATCTCCGGGATGTAACGGCTGAACTTGCGCACCCCCTTGGTGGAGGTGAGGATCTCCAGCTCGAACAAGGTCGGCGACTGGAAATACGCCTGAACCAGGTCGGCCGCGTCCCGACGTCCCTCCACCTCGTACAGGTAGATGACGGTCTCCACCGCCTCCCGCTGGCAGAAGTAGAAACGGAACGGCTCCCCGCTCGCCAGCAGGTGATCCTCGTCGAACCAGAACTGCAGGAGCCTCCGGGATGTCTCGCTGGCGCCGGGATAACCCGCGTCCCGCCACCCGTCCACGGCTGTGCGCAGCTTGTTCACGAGAAGGGCGTTGCTCGCCCGCCGTCCAGGTTTTTCCTCCCAGCTTTCCGGGCCGGTCTTCTCCAGGTGGCTGGTGGGAGGGGTGTAGGGATCACGCCCCGCGATTTCGGGAAGTTCCAGGTCGAAAATGTTGGAATCGGAAATGGATGAATTCATTGTCATATGGTCCCGTTCTATCAAGCTCCCCCTCCCCTGGCGGGAGGGGGCTGGGGGGTGGGGGAAGCCACCTCCAGGCACCGCTTTCGAATCACTTCAACAACACCCTCGATATTCTCAATAATTTCGTTGTTCCAAAACCTCAAGACAACAAAACCGTTCCGGCGAAGACAGGCATCTCTTCTTTCATCATAGCAATTACTATCCGCATGTTGGCTGCCGTCAAGCTCAACAATCAACTTGGGCGAGAACGACACGAAATCAACGATGTAATCTTCGATTGGCTGCTGACGACGGAACTTGACTCCTTCAATCTGACTGTTTCTCAAGTGACGCCATAAGAGACGCTCCGCATCGGTGGCGTTGTTGCGCAGATCACGGGCTCTGTCGTTCAAGTCATGTCGTGGTTTCATAGCAGCTTCACCCACCCCCTGGCCCCCTCCCGTCGAGGGAGGGGGAAAGGGTCATTTGACCTCCCATTCCAGGAGGCGGTTGGTGTCATTGCCGAAGATATCCACCACCTTGATGAGGATGCGGTAGACGCCCGGTTCCCTGTAGGTGTGGGCATCGCTCACCAGCTCCAGCTTGCGCTGGGTGCGGGTGCGGTAGGTCTGCCACTGGTTCATGAAGGTGTCGTGGCGGAAATCCCAGTCAACGGCCCAGTAGTCGATGTAGTCGGACCATTTCGCTATTTTTGCCCGCACCTCATCGGGGATCAGGTCGGTGTCGGGGATGACGAAGTTCTTCAGCTCCACCTGGATGGTCCGCTTCCCTTTCCCCTCCGGCTTCACCTCCGCCTCCAGGTAGGCCAGGTCGAAGAAGCGGATGTCGCCGCACTCCACGGCCCGTTTCTCCATCACCTCGCGGGGGATGTTGAGGAGGCGCAGGGAGATGCCGTATTCGGCCTGGGCATGCCTGATGATCGGGTCGTTCA
>JAAZOO010000137.1 GCA_012797715.1 Geobacteraceae bacterium
ACCGGAGGAGCAGGAGTACGTCAGCCAATCCTCCGACAGGGAGGAAGAGGAGTACTGGTACTTCTGTCGCAAACCGGAAGGGTACTACCCGTACATCAAACAGTGCCCCGACGGCTGGATGAAGGTAGTCCCGCCACCGGAGACACCGCAAGAGGAGGTAACGAAGCCATGAAGAAAGGCATGATTTCTTTGATCTCGGGGGTCGCACTGTTCACCCTCGGAGGGTGCGTAACCATGCCGAGCGGCCCGAGCGTCATGGTGCTTCCGGAGCAGGGCAAGCCCTTTGAGCAGTTCCAGGCGGAAGACACGCTCTGCCGGCAGTGGGCGGCGCAGCGCACGGGATTGTCGCCGATGGATACCGCCAATCAGAACACCCTCTCGAGCGCGGTTGTCGGGACGTACCTCGGCGGGGCCTTGGGCGCGGCCATCGGCGCCGCAGCCGGCAACCCCGCTCTCGGCGCGGCCATCGGTGCCGGAAGCGGTCTCCTCATGGGAACGGCGTCCGGTGCGGAAGCGGGACAGGTTTACGGGTACGAGGCGCAGCGGCAGTACGACATGGCCTATCAGCAGTGCATGTATGCAAAGGGAAACCAGATCCCGGGAACGGCGCGAAGGACGTACCGCGTCAGAAGAATGCCCCCGCCTCCTCCGGGCTGGCCTTCGTCTCCCGGTTACTACCCCGCGTATCCGCCACCGACCCGGTAACGGGGAGATTCTCCCTGAAAGGGCCGGCACGCACCCTATCCCTCTCGATGGAGTGAAAGAGTGCGCGCCGGCCGCGGGCGCACCCCTACAAGGCGCCATCCAAGATTCCCCCACTCCACCTTCCGCCGGTGTGAGAAGAATGACCCGCTTCCGGACTGTCCGTTTGCTCGGCGCTGCATGCAGCGGAGAGGAGGGCATTGCCTGAACCGGGAGGGAGCGGAATCCTTGCTCGGGTCAAAATCTCTTTGAGAAAAGTTATTTTTTACCGTACAGTACAAAAAGCCAGAAAAAACGGCACGAAGTTCCCCCTGCAGGGATCGGTTCGGTACCCTGTTTTTTCTCCAGCGCGACCAAGACCGATCCCTCGGGGAGAGATTAGGTTCCTGGCGGAAACGCCGAAGCATCCGGGGAGAAACAGGTCTTTCGAACGTACGACTTGAATACTGCGCGGTTTACCTGCACGATGATACTTCCGAGATCTTTCCCAAGTCCCCGCGAGAACACGTCATGCCGATTGCCGTATTCGACGCCATAAAGGATAGTATCAGCTCATTTCTCGGCGGCGCCTCTGTCGCGCTGCAGCCCGGTGCCCCCGAAAATCCGGGAGACGAGAAAACCATCAGCCACGGAATCTCCCTGGAAGGCCGCGCCTACTGCTTCATGGCCCGCAGGGAGGCCATCCCCTTCACCCGCAGCGAGACTCTCTTCTGCCGGGAGCTGCTGACCGCCTTCTCGGGTCTTTACAGCGGGTTTCAGCAGGAGGATTACGTGGCGCATTTCCGCACCGCGCTGCTGGCCTCGATCATGGACATTACCGTCGCCCGCTCGCTGCGCGGCGACCATCGCAAGGGTTTCTGGCCTATCCAGCAACTGATCCAGCTGCTGAAACACCTCTCGTACCAGCGCTATGAAGGGAAACCCGCAACGACCGGGTTCCTGGTGCATCGCACGACCCCCCGGCTGCTGAGCAGGATGCTGCGGGAACGAAACCACACACTGATCCCCCTGAAACCTCCTGAGGACATATCACCCCACTTCTTTCGCAACCCGCTGCCGTACCGCATCGTCGACGGAACCAACCTCTTTTTCGTTGCCAACATCCAGATGCAGGTGACCGGCGTCCTCCGCACCTCTCCCACTGTCATGCCCATCGACATTGAGCTTCTGACCCAGCGGGAGATATTTTCCCTGGTCAGGCGCGCCGGTCACGGAGCCTTTGCCGTGACGGTCAACGGCGCATCGGAGATCGAGGTGCTGGTCAGCCCGGCCAGGCTGCTGGTGCGACGCAAGGGCACGTGGGCGATATTCGACCCGGACATCTTCCGGTCGTTCCTGAACGGCAGCCTCGACGCCGAGTCCGTGGATGAGCTGCTCTGGTCCATATACGCCCTGTCCACGGAAAGGCTCGGCACGGTTGTCCTCATCTACGGCAAGGGGGCGCGCAACCTTGCCGGGCTCAAGAAAGGTTCCGTGGGCGGGAACGATCCCATCCGCCGCCTTCTGATTGGCAGGGTCAGGAAACGGACCCTGCGGGATCTGAAGAATGCCGGGATCCTGCTGCGCATCCTCTCTGCCGACGGAATGACGGTATTCAACGAGAGAGGACGGCTGATGGACACGGGATTCATCTTCGACACATCGTACGCCCGGGAGGTGGTCACCGGCGGGGGGCGCACCACGGCCGCCAGTGCCGCATCCTTCTTCGGCAAGGTTATCAAGGTTTCCCAGGACGGCCCGGTGGAACTGTACCAGGACGGACGCCTGATCTATCGCTTCGGATAATTCGTAGCAAAAAAGGCCTTCAGGACTTGGGAGGAAATTTCTGAGATGTGACTTCCAGGGAGGAAAAACGGGGTCCCTCCCCCCCCGGCAGGAAGGGGAAAAAATCCATACAGTGTGAGGCCATTCACATGTTCTCCGGGAAAGAACGACTGAATCAATTGGGATGGGACGAATGGTTTGCCGCAGAGGCGCAGGAGAAGGTATCGGAAGGACACGGCGTTGCGCGTGTCGTTGCCGTGGATCGCGATCGGCTTCTTGTGCAGGACGAATCCGGCGAATTTCCCGCAAAACTTTCCGGCCGTTTCCTTCACCTGACCGAGGCACCGGATGATTTTCCCTGTGTCGGGGATTGGGTCTGCATTCAGCACGGCAGCTCCGATAGGTTCGGCATCATCCATGCTATCCTTCCCAGAAAGTCGGTTCTTCGCCGCAGGGCCGCAGGCGACGCCGTTGCATCCCAGATGATCGCTTCCAACATCGACGCGGCCCTGCTTGTCCAGTCCTGTCATTTCGATTTCAATCTCAACAGGCTTGAACGGTACCTGGTCATGGTCAGGAGCGGACACATACACCCGGTCGTGGTCCTTACGAAAACCGACCTGATCAGTCCTGAAACCCTCCGGAACGTGCTTCTGGATATCAGGTGCGCAGGAATACGCGCCGAGGTAATCACGGTCAGCGCCATCACCGGTGACGGTGTGGACAGGGTGCGGGAGACGCTGCACCCCCGGAAGACCTACTGTCTCGTGGGATCCTCAGGGGTGGGCAAGAGCACCTTGATCAACCGGCTGATTGGCAGGAACAAGCTCGAGACCAGGGAGGTAAGCGGCACGGGCGAGGGACGGCATACGACGGTGCGTCGCGAACTGATTCTTCTGAATAACGGCGCAATGCTGATTGACACGCCGGGTATGCGCGAATTCGGGATTCTAGGGGCGGAGGAGGGAATGGGCGACCGCTTTGCGGATATCCATGCCTTAGCGTCCCAATGCAAATTCGGCGACTGCTCCCACTCGAACGAACCGGGATGTGCCGTGGTGAGAGCGATTGAGGATGGAAGCCTCCCGCAAGCCCACTACCGGAACTTTATCAAGCTCAGAAGTGAATCGGAGTTTCACGATCTTTCGTATCAAGAAAAGAGGAAAAAGGATAAGGCATTCGGCCGCTCCATCAAGTCCGTCAAGAAAAGTTTGGGAATCAAGCGCACAGGGGGGAGGTAGCGGGGCCCTGCCCCGTTTCCCCTTTCAGTCAAAGGGATGGAGACCGTGACATGCACCCTGACCGTTCCCAGAAACCCCACCGTTCCCGGCAACGGTACGCACTCGCTCTCCTCGCCGTCATAGCGCCCGTGCTGGCCGCCATCTTCATGCCGGTCAACCGACTGTCAGCCCTGGCAGGGGGGGTAACCATCACCGGGATCATCATGCTTGCCTTTGCAGGGCTCGGTTTTCTGGGCATGCCCATGAAGGCCGATGCAGACCCGCGCGATGTGGGGATCGCCGCGGCAGGCCTGATCGTGAGCGGGATGATTGTCTATCTGGCATGGTATTCCCTGCATTGATAGCCGGTCGGAAAACGGCACAAACTTTCATACCAGGAAGGGTTCCATGAAACGTATTATCCTAGATTCGGCAGGTGGAGGCATCCTTCGTTCTCTCCCATTGCCGTCTTTGTGCTGCTCTAAGCTCATTTCACTACAGCCGATACACTCACCCTTTTTGGTTCGGACAGTATCGGCTGTGGCCGCTCCATTTCGCTACGAGCAGCAACGAAATACGACAGAGTTGCTCTCTGCGGATACCTCCACCTGCCGGTTTCAGGTTAAATCACCCTGGCTGAACGCCCCCTTTTTCCCGTTGCCTCCCGTCCTTCTTTCATCTGTCGCGCATACGAAAAAACCCTCTGTGAAGAGGGTCTTTTTTCGTCAACGGGGCTGCAGTGGCGGCGGGGCGCACTCTATACGGCCTTGCCGAGTTGCTCCTCCGGCTGTTTCATGAGGCCGGCTGCCAGATTGAGGTTGATGTTTATGGCGATAGTCAGCTTTTCCGGATCAGGGCAGGCCATGACCTCAAACAGGCGTTTATCCAGGAAAAGGCTCAGGTTGAGGATATCTTCGCGAAGGTTTTTCGGGAGCGGGTTGTCGGGCATGCTCAACTCGCTCTGAAAGAAGCTCCAGATTTTCTGGTTGAACTTCACCGCCTCATCCAGGCGTCGATCACGATCGGGAGCATTCCAGTTATCCTGGCAATTCTTCAGCATCAGGCCTGCCCTGGTCAGCAGAGACGCTTCCAGCTCCCGCTGCGACATCCCTTCCTTGTGAGCATTCTGATATACGTTAAACGGATTTCTTGACATGGGATAGTAACTCCTCTTCGTAGTCGATCAGTTTTCTGGTAAGTTTCAGGGCCTGGTAGAATTCTCCGGCCACGATCTGCTCGCTGATTCTGTCCACGTGCGGTTTTGTGCTGGGAGCGGCAGCAAGGATATCCTTCACCAGTT
The DNA here is from genome assembly GCA_012797715.1 of Geobacteraceae bacterium. GTDB lineage: Bacteria > Desulfobacterota > Desulfuromonadia > Geobacterales > Geobacteraceae > RPRC01. The sequence continues at coordinate 4,987 of JAAZOO010000137.1, forward strand.
CCCAGTACCGCGTATGGTAATCCACCTGGTTTTCCCGGTCGATATACATGAGCTGGATCACGAAATATACCCGCCGCGACGGCGAGCAGGCGTCCCTCTCCGCCATGATGTCCTTCTGGCGCAGGATCGTCACGGTATTCTCCACAACGAATTCGCTTGCCTTGGGGCCGTTATGGATGACCGCTCCGCCGATAATGACCTTTTCGTCCGGTTTCAGCCGAAGTTTCAGGGACATCTGGGTTCCTTTCTCCTAGTCCGTCACAAAACCGACAAGCTCTTTGCGTGCCGACGCAATGTCGGAACCCAGCTCGTCAAGGGTTTTCGAAGCGGCGAGCACCTCCGCGTCCGTTGCCGCCGGCGATATGTCGGGGATGGATGACGCAATCCCTCCCGGTGCAGTGTACCCGAGCTTTTCCCAGAGTGAAGTGTTTTTTTCGTACACCGGAGCCGGAGGGGGAGGAAAGGTCATATGGATGATTTCCTTGCGCAGCGACACGTAACTCATGAGAATCTCTTTCCGCTCCTGGCTGTCCTGGGGAAACGGGGGATAATTCTTGATGATCTTGCCCAGATTTTCCTTCAGCCCCTCCACCACGTCCGAGGCTTTGGAGAGGGATTCCGATGAAGAGCGGATGTTCTTTGCAATGAGGTTTTTTTCCTCATTAAAGCTTCCCAGCCTCCCCATGGTGGAAGAGCCTCGCTGCAAGGAGACGGACACGGGCGCCTCATTGGGCGGAAGGTTCTGTTCCGCCTGCGGTTGCTGTTGCGGCAGCGCCGCCTGATAGGTTTTTCGCACCTGTTCCTGCATCGCCGCTGCTTTTTCACTGCCTCCGATCGGCTCGATTGCCATTGCATCACCCCCCGTTGCGACAAGGGGAGGAGAAACTCCTCTCCTCCCCTTCCGTTGCCGCTACTGTGCGTCCTGGTTACTAGAAGAGCCTCATGACCGCCTGGGCAGCCTGTGAAGCCATGCTCAGGGAGGTGATGCCCAGGTTCTGCCTGGTCTGGAGCATGAGCATGTTGGCCCCTTCTTCGTTCATGTCCGCCAAGGTCAGGTTGTCGGCACCGGTCTTCAGTTCGTTGATCATGGAACTGGTAAAATCCTGCCGGGTGGTGACAACGCTCATATTGGAGGAAAGTTTCGAGGATTCGCTGCGCAGAGTGTTCAAAGCCCCTTCCAGCTGGGATGCGGAGGACTGGATGTTCTTTGTCTGGGTCTCTGTAATATCGGTCCCCTTCACTGCCCACTGGTTGCTGTCCGCATCTGTCGACACCGTTTTGATGGAAAGGCCGGTGGCGGTGGCATTGAAACCGCTGATGCCGAGGGTGGAAGTTCCCGTTGCCTGGCTGAATTCAACGGTCTGCTTGCCGCCGGTCAGGAAGTTGGTGCCCCGGTAGCCGGAGTCGCTGGCCAACTGGGTGATCTGGGTCATCAGGGTGTCGAAGGTCTCAGCGTAAGCTGCCCGGTCGGTGCTGCTGCCGGAAGCCAGGGCCGCCTGGGCGACACCTTTCGCGGATTCAATGAGGGAGGTGATCGCCTTGATGCCCGCGTCCGCCGCCTTGACCATCTGGATGGCTTCGGACATGCCGTCCTTGCGTGCGGCCAGGTCATCGGCGCGCTGCATGTGGGACTGGGCGGCAAAGTAGTTGGTCGGGTTGTCGAGAGGGGTGTTCACCTTCTTGCCCGTTGAAAGACGGGTCTGGGTCTGATCGATCAGGGTGCTGGTTCCCTGGAGGGAAAGAAGGTTGTTCCTCATGCCGGAAGTCAAAGAAATCTGGTTTGCCATGGTGGTGCTCCTTTTCTGGGTTTTGTGCCGGCCTTCTGGCCGGGTTGCGCCGATTCATCGGCTGGTTGTGAATGCCGGGATTCCCTGATCTCATTCTGAGATCGTCCTTCACCGTCCTTTCTTGGCCCTTTTTCCAGGCATTTGCTATTCTTATCGAATCGTCCCGAAAAAACTTTAGGGATTTTTTGTGGCAAGCAAAAATTGCCGGAAGACGCTCAAACCGCCCCTGGAGGCGCCTTCACCGATCCCTCGCAAGTTCCTTGCGCACCGATTCCACCGCACCGCTCCAGTCGCCGGGGCGTTTCTGCCTGAAAAGGCGCATGCCGGGATACCAGGGGGAATCGTCCCGCCCGCACATCCAGCGCCAGTCAGGCGCAAAGGGGAGAAGCACCCATACCCGCTTGTTCATGGCGCCGGCAAGATGGGCGGCAGCGGAATCGATGGTGATGATCAGGTCCAGGTGAGCGATGAAAGCAGCCGTCTCGGAAAAATCAGTGAATTCAGCGGTAAAATCAACAATATTCATCCCTGGCGGCGGGGTTTTCAGGTGCTCTGCCCCATC
>JAAZOO010000138.1 GCA_012797715.1 Geobacteraceae bacterium
CAGGCTTCCGAAGACTACGAAATGAAAAGGCAGCTGCAGTACCTGCGGGACGAATGCCGTTCGAGCAGTGCCGTTGCTTGGATGCAGACGCTGTACTCCCGCGGAAACAATCTCGTCTTGGCAATGACTGGGGTGATTATTCTCATTGTCGGAGGGAGTGCGGTCAGCTCCGGGACCATGACCCTCGGCGCTCTGCTCTCCTTTTACGTGACGGTGGGGTTGATGCGGGACCACCTGAACGCCACATTTGATGTGGTTCCCCAGATTATCGAGGGCGCCGAGTCCTTGAACACGCTGTACGGACTCTTGCGTGAGACGGATACGACACCCTACACCGGGAAGAAAAAGATAGATTTCGAAGGAAGAATAGAAATCAGGAATGTGAGCTTTGCCTATGGCGAACGGCAGGTACTGAAAAACATCAATCTTGAAATACGTCCCGGTGAGGTGGTGGCTGTGATAGGGGGTAATGGGGCGGGTAAAAGCACGCTTACCTATCTCATCCTCGGGTTCTATCTTCCCCAGCAAGGGACTCTCCATGCGGATGGCCACCCCTTCACCAAACTTGATATGACGTACCTGCGCCGTCAGATGGGGGTTGTGACCCAGGATCCCATGATGTTCGACGGCACCATACTGCAAAACATCACCTATGGCAGCCCGGAGGTGGATTTTGAGCAGGTTGTCCACGCCGCACGGCTTTCAACCGCCGATGATTTCATCCGCGACCTTCCCGAAGGGTACGAAACACTGGTTGGAGACAACGGGCTCCTCCTCTCCGGCGGACAGCGGCAACGCATCTCCATTGCCCGTGCCCTGTTGCGCAGGCCGAAGCTCCTTATTCTTGACGAACCGTCCAATCATATCGACTCGCCAACAGTCGGGAGGTTGATGCACAACCTGAAAGGGATGGATCCATCCCCGACGATCCTTATTATCAGCCATGACCGGGAAGTGGTGCGCCATGCAACGCATACCTTCCTTATTCAGGATGGATATTTGTGCAGCATGGGCACAGGAGCGTGACACTGTCCAGGGTCTCGGCATGGTGCATTTCGGTATCGGATGGGGAGAAAGCGGCGTGAGAAGCATCTATTCCAGGGAGCAGAATCCGGTGAAAAGTGAAAACCGCCCCACACCCTTTCAGGAAGCGCTGCTCCGCGCGGCACTGCTGGATGGAGCCGCGGCCCGTGAGGCGTGGGAGAAGTGGAAGTCAGCGGTGGATATCGAAGACCTCGACCCCGGCTCAACCCAGTTGCTGCCGTTGCTGTACCGCAACCTGAAGCGGATGGGAGTTTCCCATCCTCAGATGGAAAGATTCAAGGGGGTATACCGGATTACCTGGTATAAAAACCAGATGTTATTCCGCGACGGGGCAACTGTTGCGCGGTGTCTGGAGCAAGCCGGTATCCGCACCCTCCTCTTGAAGGGAGCCGCCCTCATTGTCGAATGCTACCATGAGCACGGTCTGCGCGCCATGGCAGACTTCGATATCCTTGTCCCCTTCCGCGAGGCGCTGGCTGCCATTGAGTTGCTGAAGAAGCACAACTGGGTACCGGAGTTTGATTTTTCGGACAGGGTGCTGAAAAGCTTTGTTCGATCCCGTCACTCTCTCGGCTTTACAAGCCCATCCGGAAACAGCCTGGATCTCCATTGGCACGTTCTGCAGGATTACTGCCGCGAAGATGACGACAGGGACTTCTGGGAAGGTTCCCACCCGAGTCGGGTGCATGGTATCCCGACTCGCATCCTCGGACCGGCGGATCAACTGCTTCACGTATGTCTGCACGGAGCCATCTGGAACCCGGTCCCGACCCTGCGCTGGATTGCGGATAGTGTGATGATCCTCAATACATTTCCCCAGCCGGACTGGAACCGGCTCGTCTCTCTCTCCCGTCAGCGCTGTCGTACAGCGGCGATGGCCGAAGCACTGACGTACTTGAGTGAAAACTTCGACCAACCCATACCCCGGCACGTCCTGTCCGCATTGCGGGCTACGCCCGTTTCCCGGCGAGAGCGCCTCGAATATGCTGCAGCATCTTCTCCAATCCGGAATAGAGGACCCTTCCTGTCATTCTGGCTCCGTTACTGCTGGCATGTGCGCTCGGAGCTCGGCCGCGGCAGCCTTTCCCGTTTCGTTACGTTTCCCCGCTTTCTCCAGTTTATCTGGCGTCGGGAACGCCTGCGGCAGGTCCCTCTGTTCGCACTGCGGGAAGGTGTGCTGCGCCTCTGGCATCAGGCCGTTCCTCCCGCGGGGTCGGCTCCGCTTTTGTAGCGTGGGGAACCGGGACGTTCTTCTCTATGGCATACCAGACATTTTCCATTATCATTCCGGTCAAGCCGGGCGGCAACGTGCGGGCTCTCCAAGCCCTGGGGCGGGTCGACTATCCCACGGAGGCGTTCGAGGTGCTTGTCGCCGAGGGACGCTGCCCCAGTCTCCAGCGCAACCTGGCCGCAGGAGAAGCGAAGGGCGAGTACCTCTATTTTCTGGATGACGATTCCCTGGTCGCTCCGGATTTCCTCCGCCGTGCCGCTGCCTGCTACGAAAGCGGCGGCATTGTTGCCGTGGGAGGACCTTCGCTTACTCCGGACAGCGATTCTCCCCTCCAGCAGGCATTCGGGATGGCACTGGCGTCTCCGTTCGGGGGCGGTGCGGTCCGAAACCGCTACCGGCGCTCCGGAGTGCGTCGAAAAACCGGAGACCATGAGTTGATCCTCTGCAACCTCAGCATTTCCGCATCGGTGTTTCGTGATGCGGGCGGATTTGACAGGCGGCTTTACCCCAATGAAGAGAACGAGCTCTTGGTGAGACTGGGCCGGCAGGGGCTGCAGCTGTGCCATGACCCGGACCTGGCGGTGGTGCGCAGCCAGCGTCCGGGCTTGCGGGCGTTCTCCCGCCAGCTTTTCGGGTACGGACGGGGTCGCGCTCAGCAGATCCTGCTGGGAGGGGGCTGCGGCCTCGCGAATTTCGTCCCCTCGGTTTTTCTCCTCTACCTGCTGGCGCTTCCCCTGCTGGACAAGCCTGTTTACTATCTTCCCCTTTTATGCTACCTAGGGATGTCTCTCCTCTTCGCCCTTTCGGCCGGCGTGCGCGGCGGGAAAACAGCGCCTGTCCTCATCCTGCCGGTTGTCTTCCCCGTTCTGCACCTGTGCTACGGTGCCGGGGTGATTTGGGGGCTGATCACTTTCGGTGTTGCGAAGCGGATGCCGCCCCAGGGCGAGGTGACCGTGAAGCGGGTGAAAGGTTTCGGTGAATCAGGATGTTTGTGAAAGGTGGCAGTGAGTGGATCTGAGTATCGTCGTTCCCGTTTATAACGAGGAGGAGAATATTCACGGCATTCACCGCGAGGTGTCGGCAGCCCTGGATGGAAGCGGGATCCACTTCGAGCTGATTTTCGTGGATGACGGTTCAACGGACGGGTCGTTTCGGAAGCTGCGGGAGATCGCGGCGTCGGACGACCGGGTCAAGGTGATCCGTTTCCGGCGGAACTTTGGCCAGACCGCGGCCATGGCCGCCGGTTTCGATGCGGCGTCCGGCAGAGTGGTGATTCCCATGGACGGCGACCTGCAGAACGACCCGGCAGATATCCCGCGGCTCCTGTCGAAGATAGACGAGGGGTACGACGTGGTTTCGGGATGGCGCAGAGACAGAAAGGATGCCTTCCTCAACCGGATTCTCCCCTCCATCCTGGCCAACCGCTTCATCTCCGGCATGACCGGCATCCGTCTCCATGACTACGGCTGCACCCTGAAGGCGTACCGCCGGGAGGTGCTGGACGGGATCAACCTTTATGGCGAGATGCATCGCTTCGTGCCCGCCCTCGTCTCCCAGGTGGGGGCGCGGGTGACGGAGCTTGCCGTGAATCACCGGCCGCGGCTCCATGGAAAGAGCAAGTATGGCATCTTCCGTACCCTGCGGGTGATCCTCGACCTGCTCACGGTGAAATTCCTCCTCTCCTACTCCACCCGGCCCATCCAGCTGTTCGGAAGGCTCGGCGTCTACACCCTGGCAGCCTCGTTCCTGAGCGGCGCCGCGACGATCTATATGAAATTCTTCCAGAATACCAGCATGAACCGAAATCCCCTCCTTCTCTTGACCGCCCTTCTCCTGTTCATGGGGGTGCAGTGCATCGTACTCGGCCTGCTGGGTGAGTTGAACGCCCGCACCTACTACGAGGCACAGGGAAAACCGATCTATGTGGTGAAGGAAAAGATCAACCTTGGCTGACGAAGAACTCCGTATCCTGATGATTGCCCCCACTCCCTTCTTCGCCGATCGAGGGTGTCATGTGGGGATTCTGGAGGAGGCCCGGACACTGCTGGCCCGAGGGCACGACATCAGGATTGTCACCTACCATCTGGGGAAGGACCCGGCCGGAATCCCCACCTGCCGCATCCCGCGTGTCCCGTGGTACCGGAAGCTTTCCGCAGGTCCTTCCTGGCACAAGCCCTATCTGGATATTCTCCTGTTCTTTACGGCAGCCGCTGCCCTGCGCCGCTTCCGACCCCACCTGATTCATGCTCACCTCCACGAAGGCGCCTTTCTCGGTATCTTCTTGAAAAAACTGTTCCGGGTTCCCCTGGTGTTCGATTGCCAGGGGAGCATGACCGGCGAGATTGTGGACCACGGTTTCGTGCAGAGGGGGGCGTTGCTCTATCGGCTGTTCCGCCGGATCGAAGGTTTCGTAAACGCCGGCGCGGACGGTATTGTTGCCAGCTCCGGCCCGGCTGCACGGGAGTTGCGGGAGGAGTGGGGCGTTCCGGATGGCAAGGTTTTCCCCCTCATGGACGGCGTGGATGCCGACGTTTTTTCCCCCGGTTGCGGGGGGGAGGTGCGGGAAAAGCTCGGTATCCCGGCGGAGGCGACCGTTGCGGTGTTTCTCGGTGTCCTGAACCGGTACCAGGGTATGGATATCCTGCTGGAGGTGGGGAAAATCCTGAAGGGGAGAGGTGTCTCGCTCCACTTCCTGGTCATGGGCTTTCCCGAGGAGCGCTACCGGCGCATGGCCGATGAATCGGGCATTGGAGAGCGCATGACCTTCACCGGCAGGATCGACTACCGGGATGCGGGGCGCTTCCTGAGAGCGGGAGACATTGCCCTTTCGCCGAAGATATCCAGGACGGAGGCAAACGGCAAGCTCTTTAACTACATGGCCTGCGGGCTGCCGGTGCTGGCGTTCGATACGCCGGTGAACCGGGAGATCTTGGGGGATACGGGGGTCTATGCGAAATTCGGGGACGCCGCCGACTTCGCGGACAGGCTGGAAGATCTCGTCCGGGACGCGGAAGTCCGGCGCGAACTTTCGGAAAGGGTCAGGGAGCGGGCGGTACGGTCTCATTCCTGGCAGGCCCGAGGCGAAGAGCTGGAGGCGGTCTATCGGAAGGTTCTCTCCTGATGGGAGGGATGGACGACGGGGGGGGACGCAGCCACCTTCACTCCACCGGATACGTCTTTCCCCCTATCTCGACCCGGTCGCCGGGATAGAGCTTCCTCCCCCGGCGGGTCTCCCTGTGGCCGTTTACCCGCACCATGCCTTCCAGGATCAACCGTTTCGCCTCTCCACCCGAGGCGACGATGCTCTCCACCTTGAGAAAACTGTCCAGCTTGATGAATTCCGTATCAATCTTCACGGGCTCCGCCTTTTTGTCTTGTTGAATCCCTGTGCCAGGCCATGAAAATACACCGGAGGCATCCCTTCACGCAAGCGTATTTCGGTGAATGGAGCGCCCATCGTTCACGGCGGCATCAACTGTTCAAGGAGAGGATCCTATGATATACAAGACAGTATCCGGAAAGCGGCAGGTGGGGTCCTCCGGAGGCGACGAAGGTTTCCTTCACCTTTCGAATCCGGGATTCTGTGAAGAGTCGTAGTCACAAGGAGAGTCACCATGCCCTATTCAGCCCTCCTCACCGACCTGTACCAAATCACCATGCTGGCAGGCTACCATGAAAAGGGAATGTGCGACTCACCTGCCGTGTTCGACCTCTTTTTCCGCACGCCGCCGTTTCAGGGGGGGTATGCGGTCTTTGCCGGTCTCGATACGGCGCTTCAGTACCTCTCCACCCTCCGTTTCACCGACGACGATCTTGCCTATCTGGAACGTCTCACCATATTCAAGCCGGCCTTTCTCCGGTACCTGCAGGAGTTCCGCTTCCGGGGGAAGGTTGTCGCCCTGCCCGAGGGGACGGCGGTGTTTCCCCGCGAGCCGCTCATCACCGTCGAGGCGCCCCTGGCTCAGGCGCAGCTGGTGGAGACGGCGCTCCTCAACATTATCAACTTCCAGACATTGGTTGCCACCAAGGCGGCCCGGATTACCCTCGCGGCCGAGGGGGGGGAAGTGATAGAGTTCGGGTTGCGGCGCGCCCAGGGTCCCGACGGCGGGCTCAGCGAGGTGCGCGGCGCCTACATCGGAGGCGCCCGCAGCACCAGCAATGTCCTGGCAGGGAAGACACTGGGGATTCCGGTAAAGGGAACCCATGCACACAGCTGGATCATGGCCTTTCCCGACGAGCTCTCCGCCTTTCGCGCCTATGCCGATGTCTTTCCTGACAGCAGCGTCCTGCTGGTGGACACCTACGACACCCTCAAAAGCGGCATGCCCAATGCGATAACCGTGGCCCGCGAACTGCGCGACAAGGGGCACCGTCTGCTGGGGGTGCGCCTGGATTCCGGGGATCTGGCCTACCTGAGCCGGGAGGCCCGACGGATGCTCGATGAAGCGGGGTTTCCCGAGGTGAAGATCCTCGCCTCCAACGAACTGGATGAGTACATTATCCGTTCCATGCGGGAGGAAGGGGGGCGGGTGGACATCTATGGTGTGGGCACCCGGCTGGCAACCTGTCACGGAGAGGGGGGAGGGGCGTTGGGAGGCGTCTACAAGATGGTGCGCTACAACGGTAGGCCCAGGCTCAAGGTGACCAGCGATATTTCAAAAAGCACCGTTCCCGACCGGAAACGGCTGCTGCGGGTTGTGAACGACGGAGGCAGATTCCTGATGGACGTCATGTGCCGGGAGGAGGAGGTCCTCCGGCCCGGCGACGTGGTCTACGATCCCTCGAATCCGTGCCGGAACAAGACGATTCCCGAGGGAACGCGGCTGGTGGATATCCGGTCGGTCGTCATGGAGGATGGTGAAATCGTTGTGCCGTCCCCGTCTCTGAACGAAATGGCGGATCTGTGCCAAGAGCAGCTCCGGTGTCTTCCGGAGGGAGTACTGCGCCTGGAAAATCCCCATATTTACAAGGTTTCCATGAGCCGGGGCCTCCATGAACTGCGGAACCGGCTGATTGAGGAGGTGCAGCGCGGGTATGTGTGACGTGGGCCGGTTTTGTGCGGAGGGCGTGCACGGTGTGCCGCCGGCAGGAGGGGAGAGGAGACGATGGAAAGAGGGTCGGCACTGATCATTGAGGATGTGCAGAACGATTTCTGCCCCGGTTGGAACCTGGCGGTTCCCGACGGAGACCAGGTCGTCCCGGTCCTGAACCGTTACAGTGAATTGTTCCGGATGCGGGGTCTTCCGGTGTATGCGTCCCGAGACTGGCATCCGTTGAATTCATGCCATTTCAAGGCCGGAGGAGGCGCCTGGCCTGTTCATTGCGTCCAGGGTACGGACGGCGCCCGTTTTCATCCCGGCTTGCGTCTCCCCGACGGCATTCTGATCATCTCCAAAGGGATGGATCCCGAGAAGGACGGGTACTCTTCCTTTGAGGCGTTCATGGAAAATGGCGATGATTTCCAGTCATCCCTGCGGCAGAGAGGTGTCCGTCACCTGTACGTTGGGGGACTGGCAACCGATTACTGTGTAAAAAACACCGTGCTGGACGCGCTGCGCAGGGGATTTGCGGTTACGCTGCTCATAGACGCTGTGCGGGGTGTGGATCTGACGCCGGGTGACGCGGAAACGGCAATCCGGGAGATGGTGGAGGCAGGCGCGCAGGTTTCCTGCCTGAACAGGGTGGTAGAAGAAGGGGTGCGGTAGCGGGGTGCGGGTGCGGCGGGCGCCGCTCCCGCACCCCGGTGGTGGCGGGCGCTATTTGCTTTCCCGTGCGGTTGCCAGGTGCAATCCCTTGATAAGGGTCGCGTCAGTGGCCTTTTTGATCTCTTCGATGACAGTGGAGGGAACCGGGGAGTCCAGGGAGAGGATAACCATGGCCTCGCCCTTTTTCTCGCGCCTGCCCAAGTTCATGGCGGCGATGTTGATGTCGTGTTCTCCCATGATCATCCCGATCTTTCCAATCATTCCCGGTCTGTCCTGATAGGTCAGCAGCATCATGTTCTCTTCCGGTGCGAAATCCACCTGGTAGTCGCGGAGTTGAACGATGCGCGGCGTTCCCTCGAAGTGGGTCCCCGCGATGGTCCGCTTCTCGTGGGGCCCCTCGATGGTGATGGTCACTGTGTTGGAGAAGGATCCCGGCTGGGTCGTCTTCACCTCTTCCACCGCAATCCCCATGTTCTCAGCCACCAGGTTCGCATTCACCATGTTCACGTCCTGCTCGACCTTGCGGTTCAGGAGCGCCGCCAGTCCGCAGACGGTGATGGGTGTTGTGCAGTGCGAGGCGATATCGCCTTGGTAGCTGAAAGTGACCTTGTTCATGTTGGTGTCCAGGAGCTGGACAACGAACTCGCCCATGATGTTTACCAGCTTCAGGAAAGGCCGCATCTGCTCCATGAGGGTCAGATCGAAACGCGGAATGTTGACCGCATTTTCCAGCGGCTGTCCGTCCAGGTAGCGAATCACTTCGCGGGCTACGTCAACGGCCACGTTTACCTGCGCTTCGTTGGTGGACGCGCCCAAGTGCGGCACGGAAACCACGTGCTCGTGGGCGATGAGGTTCTTGATGATCTCGGACTTGTGGGGTTCCTCGCTGTAAACGTCGATACCGGCTCCCTTCACCTTGCCGCTGTTCAGGGCGTTCAGCAGTGCTTCCTCATTCACGATACCGCCGCGTGCGGTATTGATGATGATGACGCCGTCCTTCATGCGGCTGAATTCCTTTTCGCCGATGAGGTTCTTGGTCTCTTCCGTCTTGGGCACGTGGAGGGTGATGATGTCGGCGGTGGTGATGATTTCATCCAGGGAAACCAGACGGATTCCCAGGTCTTTGGCCCGTTTTTCCGATACATAGGGGTCACAGCCGATGACCTCGCATTCGAAGGCTTGCAGCCGGGACACGACCCGTCCGCCCACCTTGCTGAGGCCGACGACACCGGCGACCTTTCCCTTCAGCTCGCTTCCCATGAAGGCGGAACGGTTCCACTCCCCACTCTTGAGGCTCGCGTCTGCCTTGGGGATATTGCGGCACAGGGAAAGCAGGAGCGCCAGGGTATGCTCCGCGACGCTGTTGGTATTGCCGAAGGGCGCGTTCAGGACGATGATCC
>JAAZOO010000139.1 GCA_012797715.1 Geobacteraceae bacterium
CTCCACGATATGCCCTTTGTCAAGGACAATGACCCGCTTGTGACAACTCTCAATCAGCCGCCTGTCGTGAGTTGCCACCACAACCGTGCTTCCTTTGATATTTGCTTCTTTCAGTATGGCAAGAGCCTGCTCCGTGGACGCCTCGTCCAGGTTTCCGGTCGGTTCGTCGGCAAGGAGAATCTTCGGTTCGTTCACCAGCGCACGCGCCATGGCAACCCGCTGCTGCTCTCCACCGGACAGACGGAGAGGAGTCGTGTTGATTTTATGTTCGAGACCAACCTGTTTGAGGAGATGATAGACGCGCTTATTGATATCCTTCTTGCTCCACCCCAAGACCTCGAGGGTTAGTGCCACGTTCTCAAGGACCGTCCTGTTTGGGAGAAGCTTGAAATCCTGAAAAACCACTCCCACTTTCCTTCGCAGATAGGGAATCTGCGAAGGCGGGAGTTTGGTTATGTTCACGCCGTCAATCACAACCTGTCCCCGCGTCGGCTTGAGAGCCCCATAGAGAAGCTTCATTAGGGTCGATTTTCCTGCACCGGACACTCCGGTAAGGAACACGAATTCACCCTTGTTCACTTTCAAGGTGATACCGCTCAATGCCGCTGCATCATGCTGATACGACAGAAAGACGTTATGCAATTCAATCATGGTGATGCGCTCCGCCGGTTGTTTCTTTCACATACAGGCGCAGACCGGTGCCCGCGCTGAAGAAATCGCACAAGCGCCGCAACTAGGCTGCACCGACTCGTGCGAAACAGCGATCATGCCTGCATCATACCGGCAATCCACAGTGAATAGAAAAGAAGAAAAGCAAGTCCCCACGGCACGGCTGCCCGGCCTTTCAGCGTGTTTCGCGCCGGAAACGAAAAGGAAAGAAAGCCGCAGAACCCAAGGACCCAACCCCAGAAGCCGATTTCACAAAAAAGCGCCCAAATCTCGCGTGACACGCCGCACTCCTCTTCCCGCAATCCTCCTCAGAATGGACCCTGCTTTCAGCTTCCATACCATGACAACCGCCTCGCGGACAATCCTTTTCGACATTTTGGAGGTTCCGGCATGGCGATCGATAAAGATGATGGGGACCTCTCCGATGCGAAATCCTTTTTCCATGCAGAGAAAATTCATTTCGATCTGGAAAGAGTAGCCGTCGGAACGCATCTTTTCCAGGTCTATCGACTCCAGAACGTTCCGGCGAAAACACTTGAAACCGCTGGTACAGTCGGATACCCGCAATCCGGTGATAACGCGCGTATACACGGACGCGAAGTAACTCAGGAGGAGTCTCCTGATCGGCCAGTTGACTACGCTGACGCCGTTCAGGTAGCGGGATCCAATCACGAGATCGTATGTTTCGGCCTTCTCGAGCAGGTCCGGAATGCATTTCGGATCGTGGGAAAAGTCGGCGTCCATCTCGATGATGTATCGCGCCCCTGCAGAAAGGGCTATCCTGAAGCCTTCGCGGTACGCAGATCCGAGTCCCAGCTTGCCCTTGCGGCGGTGCAGGAGGATTCGACGTTCCTTTTCGGCCATTGCCTGTACAACGTCCCCCGTCCCGTCCGGGGAGTTGTCATCAACAACCAGAACACTAATCCTTTCATCCTGGGCCAGAATCTCTGGGATCAGCCTGGCGATATTTCCCCGCTCATTGTATGTGGGGATTACAACGGTAACTTCCACTCGCGGCAACCTATACGATAGAGTCTCAGGCATAGAACGGCAATCAATTAAGGAACACCGTGAAGGTGCACTCCGCTCTAGCACTGACATGCTGGCCCTCATGGGAAAGGAGGGACACGGCGCGCTACGGTCACTGAAAACTCCCCTGCCGGCGCATGAGCCGCCGCGGAGGGGAGTCACTGAACATCGAGACCACACACCACGCCATAGAGAAAGGGAACGGGAAAACGTGGCTGATCCCTCTAAAAACTAAAGATATTTCAATGTATGCAAAAAAGCATAAGATTTTTCCCCAACGAAGTCAAGGGAAAGGGGGCAAGGAAGAGAGCCGCACCCTAATAAAAAAGGCCATGCGATCTGCATGACCTTTTCCGATTCTGGCGGGGTCGACGGGACTCGAACCCGCGGCCTCCGGCGTGACAGGCCGGCGTTATAACCGACTTAACTACGACCCCCAGCGAATCTTGTTTTTCCGATAGTTCTCGGAGTTAAAATGGTGGGCGAAACAGGGATCGAACCTGTGACATCCAGCTTGTAAGGCTGGCGCTCTCCCAGCTGAGCTATTCGCCCGAAAAATGGCGGGGTCGACGGGACTCGAACCCGCGGCCTCCGGCGTGACAGGCCGGCGTTATAACCGACTTAACTACGACCCCGAGTCTATTCCAAAAATCCGTAACACCTCACGTTCTGAAGCTGTTTTCGAGAAAGCCAGGCAAACGGAGGCATATATATAGCAAGGGGCATTTCGGGTGTCAAGCGATTTTTGGCTAGCGGGATACCGGAAACGACCTCTATCAGTGCGCCGGTTCTGAATCATCGCATCTCGGAATCATGGCATCCGTTCGCCTGAGCAATTTCAAAGGCTCTCGCACGATGTTCAACGTCTTTTCCAGCACCTCAGCCCCGTGGCATGCGCTGATGATTCTACTACCCGTCAGCACCTCCGGATGAATTGATCCTAAAACCGGCAGTTGGAGGTATCCGCAGAGAGCGACTCTGTCGTATTTCGTTGCTGCTCTTAGCGAAATTGAGCGGCCACAGCCGATACTGTCCGAACCCGAGGGGTGAGTGTATCGGCTGTAGTGAAATGAGCTTAGAGCAGCAGAAAGACGGCAATCGGAGAGAACGAAGGATGCCTCCAACTGCCGAATTTAGGTTGATAGAAAGCTAGGAAGATCTTAGTCGATGTCCAAAAAGTGGTAATTTCCGGCAACACCCCCCTTGGCCGACAGTGGCGACATGAGTCTCAGCTTCGTGATCTACCTGAGCCCCTTCTTTTCGGCCTCTTTGGACTACTTTCCCGCTGGGACTTTTCCCTCCGGATACAGAAGTTCCTGCCGGAAATCGCCTTTCGCGCCAAGTTCCTTCTGGTAAGGCCGTATCTGCCCGTTGAGGTAGTATTCCCTCCGCGATTTCTCCATCTGCTTCTTGAGCGTGAATGGATACGTTTCTCTATCTGGAGGATTTCGATCTCGTACTCCATCGCCTCCAGCAGTCGCTCCAGCCGCTGAACAGGATCAACCTTTGACAGAACCTCCCGGTTGCTCTCGATTTTCAGCGTGAGATTTTCGGCAATGGCATCGGCAAACCGATAAGGCCCCCGTATTGGGAAAATCCACGTGACGGTCTCCTGCGGCGCTTTTTCGCGAGGGCCGCAGCTGCATTGTTGCTGCGCATTGCCTCCTGAAAGGCAAGGTTGGACTTCTCCCTCCCGACGAAAAGAGGCACTACCACATGGTGAAAGACCACTAAGTCCTATAAAGGCAAAAGAGGGAATCCTGCGGGATTCCCTCTTTTGCTTTCGTCTATCACGATACTGCCTGCCATGAATCTATACGTTTCTCCCGTCCACCTGTCAGGCGGATTCCGCCACTCCCTCGTAAACAATTATCGGTTTTTCCTTGTTGTAGATAACATCCTCATGAATAACAACCTCCTTCACGAGTGATTGGGAGGGGATATCGTACATGACGTCAAGCATGGCGTTTTCCAGGATGGAACGGAGTCCGCGCGCTCCGGTTTTCCTCTTCAGCGCCTCGCGGGCTATCGCCACGAGGGAACCGTCGGTAAACTTCAGCTTCACGTGCTCCAGCTCAAAGAGTTTCTGGTACTGCTTCACCAGGGCGTTCTTGGGCTCTTTGAGTATCTGCACCATGGCCTCTTCATCAAGCTCGCTGAGAGTAGCGAGCACGGGAAGACGGCCGATGAATTCCGGGATGAAACCGAACCTGAGGAGGTCTTCCGGTGTCGCCTCGCAGAGAAGCTCCCCGGCCTTCTTCTCGATCTTTTTCTTCACGTCGGCGCCGAAACCGAGTGTCTTTACGCCGATCCTCTGTTGAATGATATTATCCAGCCCTGAAAATGCCCCCCCGCAGATGAAAAGAATATCCGTGGTATCCACTTTCAGGAATTCCTGCTGCGGGTGCTTGCGCCCTCCCTTGGGGGGGACACTGGCAATCGTTCCTTCGATTATCTTCAGGAGCGCCTGCTGCACACCCTCGCCGGAAACATCACGAGTGATGGAAGGGGAATCGGACTTCCGTGCGATTTTGTCGATTTCATCAATGTAGATAATCCCTTTTTGCGCCCTTTCCACGTCATAATCGGCGGCCTGAAGCAGGTTAAGAATGATATTCTCAACGTCTTCACCCACATAGCCGGCTTCCGTGAGGTTCGTGGCATCAGCCATGGCGAACGGCACTTTGAGGATGCGGGCAAGTGTCTGTGCAAGCAGAGTCTTCCCGGATCCTGTGGGGCCGAGCAGAAGAATATTACTTTTCTGCATCTCCACATCGCCCGGCTTCTTTTCCATTTCAATCCGCTTGTAGTGGTTGTAGACAGCAACAGCCAGGATCTTCTTGGCACGCTCCTGACCGATGACGTACTCGTCCAGGACCTCCTTGATTGACTGGGGTTTGGGAAGGTTTTTCACGTCCGGACCCATGGCTTCTTCAAGCTTCGTCTCTTCCGCGATAATATCATTGCAGAGCTCGATACACTCATCGCAGATGTACACCGTCGGGCCGGCGATCAGCTTTTTCACCTCATCCTGGCTCTTGCCGCAGAACGAGCACGTAAGATTGTTTGATCTGTCATCCCGTCTGTTCATGAAGGTCCTCCCGCAATGACATTCCTCGTGATTATGTCATCAATGATACCATAGCTTTTCGCTTCTTCACCAGACATAAAGTAGTCACGCTCGGTATCACTGGAAACCTTTTCAAAGGGCTGCCCGGAGTGTTCGGCGAGTATCTGGTTGAGGGTCTGCTTCATCCGCAGAATTTCCTGGGCATGAATATGGATATCAGTCGCCTGCCCCTGATAACCGCCCATGGGCTGGTGAATCATAATCCTCGAGTTTGTCAGGCTGAATCTTTTACCCTTTTCGCCTGATGCAAGGAGCAACGCAGCCATGGAGGCGGCCTGACCGACACAGATGGTTGAAACGGGAGCCTTGATGTACCTCATGGTGTCGTAAATGGCCATGCCCGACGTTACCACGCCGCCCGGTGAGTTTATGTACAAATGGATATCCTTGTCCGGGTCCTCCGCCTCAAGGAAAAGAAGTTGCGCTATCACCAGGTTCGCCATGTGATCATCTATTGAGCCGCCGAGAAAGACGATACGGTCCTTCAGAAGCCTTGAATAGATATCGTACGACCGTTCACCCCGTCCACTCTGTTCGACTACTATGGGTACCAGCATACCGCCTCCACATACTGTTAGGGTTTCTCCGAAGGAGCTGCCACTTCGGTTATCTGTGCATTCTCCAGGAGAAAATCAATGGTCTTGTCCTCTCTGAGCTGCATGACCAGCGTATCCTTTGCATATGGATTTCTCTCATACAGAGCCTGTATCGCCTCAAAATCCTTGTTGGCCTGAGCCGCGATGTCGCGCATCTTCTCTTCCAGAAAGGTTTCATCGATCTGAATGCCTTCCTTATCGGCAACCGCGGCGAGAAGTAAAGAACCTTTTACCTGGCTTATCGCCACACTGCGGGCTTGGGTCCGTATCTGCTCTTCACTGGAGCCGATTTTCTCCAAGGTCAGATTCTTTGTCGCCAGATTGTTCTTCATATTCTCCACAAGGACCGAGAGCTGCTTCTCCACCAGAGCTTCGGGCACCTCGAAATCATGCTTCTCAATGAGGGCCTTGACAATCCTGTCCCGGACCTCATTGGTGATCTTCTGTTTTTCCTCAGACGCGAAAACCTCCGCAATTTTCTCTTTCAACTGTTCCATTGTTTCGTACGGGCCGAACATCCGGGCAAAGTCATCGTCCAGGTTCGGGAGTTCCTTTTCCTTGATCTCCTTCAGGGAAACCTCGAAGGTAACCGGCTTTCCCGCCAGCTCTGCAGAGCCATAGTCTGCAGGAAAAGTGACCCCGATTTCGCGGGTTTCACCTCTGGACATGCCGATTACCTGTTCTTCGAAACCGGGAACAAATTGCTTCGAACCAAGTTGCAGGACATAATCAACAGCGGAGCCGTGCTCAAACGGCACCCCGTCCAGGAACCCCTTGAAATCGATAACGACAAAGTCCCCATCAGCCGCAGGCCTGTCTTCTTCAACCACTTTCAGCTGCGCCATTCCGTTCTGAAGTTCTCTGATCCTACCCTCAACGACCGCCTGATCAGGCGCAAACACCTGCTTCTCGACCTGAAGCCCCCGGTACTCCTTGAGCTCTATCTCTGGCACAATCTCGACGGTGACCGTGTATTTGAACGGCTCTCCCGATTTCAGGGGATCGCTTTCGAACTGGGGTTGAGACACCGGCACGATGCCAGTATCGGCAAGAGCCTTGGGATAGGAATCGTTCACCAGGTTCTTGATGACATCGACTTCTATTCTTTCACTGTAATACTTTTCGATAACAGGGCGTGGGACCTTTCCCTTTCTGAAACCCTTGATGGAAGCATTTTTACGGATATCTCCATAAACCTTCTCCATCTCACGGGAAACGCGTTCAGACGGGATCTCAAGCGTAATCTTCCTTTTTACTGGGCTGACATTCTCAACGTTTACAAGCATGGAATAACCTCACTCACTGTTCATGTATAGGGAATTATGGGAAAAAGCGAAGAAACGACAACGGCTTTCCGGTAGGTTTGCCCGAGAAGGGACGGGTGATTGGTGCGAGAGGGGGGAGTTGAACCCCCACGGTTGCCCGCTGGATCCTAAGTCCAGTGCGTCTGCCAGTTCCGCCACTCTCGCAGCACATTGCCTTTTTCTATATAAAGAAGCCCCGCAGATACGGGGCTTCTTCTTGAATGGGGTGGCTGATGGGATTCGAACCCACGGATGAACGAGTCACAGTCGTTAGTGTTAACCGCTTCACCACAGCCACCATGGAACGCATAAGTTGGCACGCCTGAGAGGATTCGAACCTCTGACCTACGGATTAGAAGTCCGTTGCTCTATCCAACTGAGCTACAGGCGCATCTTGGTCGGGGTGAGAGGATTCGAACCTCCGACCCCCTGCTCCCAAGGCAGGTGCGCTAGCCAGGCTGCGCTACACCCCGATAAAAAAGAGCATATTTATACCATGGATTTTTTATCGGTGCAAGCATTTTCCTGCCCTATGAATCCTGCGATTGGGAAATATACTTTCTCAGCTGCTCCAAAGCCCGTCCCCTGTGGCTGATGCGGTTTTTCGTCTCCATATCCAGCTCGGCCAGGGTTTTCCCGAATTCGGGCACCAGGAACAGCGGGTCGTACCCGAAGCCCCCGTCACCACGGGGACACTCAAGAATAATGCCCCTCAGCTCTCCGCAGAACGTCCGGCAGGTGCCGTCGGGAAAGCAGAGGGCAGCGACGCAGTGGAAAGCGGCTGTTCTTCTCGGGGTTTCAATACCGTCAAGGCATCTCAGGAGTTTTTCGTTGTTGGCCGCGTCACCGCATCCTTCCCCCGCGAAACGGGCCGAGTAGACACCCGGACGCCCGTCCAGGGCGTCCACCACGAGCCCGGAATCGTCAGCCAGTGCGGGCATGCCGGTTGTCATTGCAGCGCTCAAGGCCTTCTTGCGGGCATTGGACTCGAATGTGTCCCCATCCTCGACCACTTCGGGAAGCCCGGGAAAATCGGCCGCGGAATACATCTTCTCGACGCAGCCGCGCAGGATTTCCCCGATTTCGGCCAACTTCCCCCTGTTGCCGCTTGCCAGGAGGAGTTCTTTCATCCGCCAAGCGCCTTTTTCTGAATCTCGAACAGCCTCTTGATGCCCGAAACGGCAAGGGTACGCATGGCGTCCATCTCTTCGATGCCGAACGGCTTCGATTCGGCC
>JAAZOO010000140.1 GCA_012797715.1 Geobacteraceae bacterium
GCTGTGGCCGCTCCATTTCGCTAAGAGCAGCAACAAAATACGACAGAGTCGCTCTCTGCGGATACCTCCAACTGCCGGTTTTAGGTTATTCATTGTCACCACCCGGAGACTCCGGGCGTGACACTCGTGGCTTCCAATCCAAAAGCGAAAAATTTTCGGCCTGGAAAGGTGGTCAAGGGGCTGCGCGGAGGGGTTACATCGGTACGCCTCACAAGCACCCCGGGAGATTGACGCCTCCAGGGAAAAGGAGCGTTTCCGGATGAAAACCGGATACGAGACTTGCCATGTCCAGGCAGACATTTTCCAGAAGGGGAGGGGTGGTGCAAGGAAGGTTCCGGTACACGGCCGTATCGGAGGGTGTATGGGGGAAATCTGTTCGGAAGCGGCGTTCGGCGAAGCTCCCGTTCGCCGGAGCGTCGAAAGCCGCTTCCGAACCGTTTCTTCCCGTCACGCTTCCGAAGGTTCGAAAGCGCTTTCATCGCCCTGGGGGGCAGATTGTTCAATCCGTATCCAGGGCCTGCCCACGGGCAGCACATCCGTGCCGTAGATCTGCAGAAAAATGATATGAGCCATCATGTACCACGCCCCGAGGGCGCAGACGATAAGGTCCAGCGCAACAGCCGTCATCAGCCATCGCATGTCGGCCAGGAATACCAGGTCGAGGCCGACGAAGCCGAACAAAAGAGAGGTAAAGGTAAAGGCCATCACGGCGCTGATGCGCAGGGAGGCCACCCACAGGATACCCCCATAGAGCGTGAAAGCCACCAGAAACACGCCGATATCAGTGGCGGTTATCTTCAGGTGTTTGCCGATGAACGTGTTCTGCGCCCCCTGGAGATCGAGAATCAGCCAGATCATCCCCAATGCTATCCAGAATGCCCCGAACACGGTAAAGGCGCTGTAGCCGAAGTTGTTTCCGCACTTGAACTCCTGAAGTCCGGCAATGAGCTGTGCCCCGCCGCCCAGGATAACGGCAGCGCAGAATACGACTCCCGTTCCGCACCATCCCAGATTGTGAAACTGCAATAGCAGCGTTGTCAAACCGAATCCGGCCAACCCTACCACTGCCGGATTCCCCTGTCCCTGTCCCGCCATACCCGTATCTCCTTTTTCAATTGTGGTTTTCTGTTCTGTGCCAACGGATTGGATCACTGAATCTCTCCTGGGGAGGCCGAGTCATTCTCCCTTTACTCGCGACAAGGCCGGCCGCCGCTTTCAGAATGAATCCTCCCTTCCCGTTCCTACCTGAACACAATCATGGTCGCGGTCTGGTTCATGTGCCCGATGAACTGTTCGCCATAGGAGTTGAATCCCACCGTGGGAATCCCGGCAAACACCTGGCCGTACTGTGCGGTAAGTTTCTTGTATTCAAGCTCCAGCGCCCGATGCGCGCAGTTGAAGATGATAATTCCGGAAATACCCCCAAGCTTTGCCCTGGCGCGCTCCAGGGTCTCTTTGGTGTCGTCGATGATGTTCGTCAGCTCCAGCAGCGACAACGGCATTCCCTCCACGGAGCTGCACTGGAAGAAGACGCTCTCCCCCTGAATTTTTGTCGGGCTGCGAATGTACGGTTCCCCATCAATGACGAGGCCGAGGGGGTGGCTCGGAAAGCATGCCGCCAGCTCGTTGACCGGAACGCCCAGAGCCTCCGCGTAGGCCGTTGCCGCAGGTTTCTGGTTGAATTCGAGTATCTCCCGATGATCTTCATTCGCCTTGGTAACGACAAGCTCGGGTCCCATCCGGCGCACGCTCTGGGTCTTGACGAGATCGAAGGGAACGGCCGGCCTGAGGAGTGCCAGCACGGCCGCATTCCGGTATGCCTTGCCGTTGGCGAAGACATGGGAGGACTGGAACCTGAGATCGTCCGCCGCCGACCCCCCCACGAAAATGACGTTCGTCCTGTCGCCGATGACGTCCATCAGCTTCTCTTCGACTCCGCACATTCCGTCCACCAGAACAATACCGAGGTATTTCGACGGCTTCATTTCCTCGGCAGCTTCGCAGTAGTGCCGCTCGAATGACCGGAAAGCGGCGCTGACATCGATTTTCCTCTTCAGATGCTCAACGACTTCAACCTTGACATTCACCATAGACTCTTCGTCGAATGCCATGGCCACGATGCTCCCCTTCAGCATCCTGCCGCCGGCAATCTCTCCGGCAGTGGAACACCCGAAAACCGTGGCGCCGGCAAACGCCGCCTGCATCCGGGCGCTTATGTCATGGGGATCATACTTGCTCGACGCGAAATACAGGAGCATCTTCATATTATTGCAGCCAAATGCGCCCATGAGTTCCGTAACCGCTTCATCTGCCGTCTCCCTTTCGGAACTGGCGATCCTGATGTTCATGACCGGCCTTCTGACAGCGCCGGACACCTCATGGGTCATTTTTTTCAGCCTCTTGATGATCTTCGGATCGTCATCGGAAAATTCATCGTATTTATCCGGGTTTATTCCCTTCAACATCAACTTCGTCTTGATCACTCTGACCAGGGACTCATTTCCCCTCGACCGCTCAGCAAGGATTTTTTCGATCATCAGTTTTATGGTTCCCGCCATTTCGAATACCTCCCCATGCCCAGTGCGGCATGGAAGCTGCCTTCAGACGCGCCGCAGAAAATTCTCCCGGCCGGAGCTCTCAATCGCTTTTCCCTGTCACCGTCTATTGCTTTTTCTCCAAATCTTCATACGTTCCGCCTCCCGTATCAAGCCGTCCCGGAAATCCGGATGGGCGACGGATATGAGCGCCTCGGTCCTCTGCCAGGTATTTTTCCCCTTCAGATTGACCTTTCCGAACTCAGTGACCACCCATTGCGTGCAGGCGCGGCTGCCGGTCACGATGCTTCCCGGAGCAAGGGTCGGCACGATGCGCGACCTGGCGTCCCCGTTCTTGCCGTAGGTGGAAGAGAGGCAGATAAAGCTCTTCCCCCCC
Organism: Geobacteraceae bacterium; assembly: GCA_012797715.1. Taxonomy (GTDB): domain Bacteria; phylum Desulfobacterota; class Desulfuromonadia; order Geobacterales; family Geobacteraceae; genus RPRC01. The sequence continues at coordinate 2,932 of JAAZOO010000140.1, forward strand.
TTTGACAGATAGGCGCCCAGGACAAAGTCCAGCTGGCCTCCGGTGCCGCTTATCTGCCTGGTGCCCGACGACTCGGACGAGACCTGTCCGAACAGGTCTATCTCCACGGCATTGTTGATGGACACGAAATTGTCAATCGCTGCTATCCGGCCCACATCATTGATGTAGTCCACCGGACAGCTCTGGACTCCCGGGTTGTCATTGATGAAATCGTACAGCTTCTGCGTACCCGCCGCAAAGGTGAACACCTGCCGGAAACGGTCGATGTTCTTTCGCGAACCGTTTATCTTCCCCTGCTTGGTCAAGTCGACAAAGGCGTCAACGTACATCTCGGTGTGGACCCCCAGATCCTTGAGAGGGGACTCCCCTATCAGCATGCCCACGGCGTTGGGCATGCCGCCGATTCCCAGTTGCAGGCACGCGCCGTCGGGAATTTCCTCCACAATCAGCTGGGCGACCCGGCGATCCACATCGGTGAGCTCATTGGACGGCAGCTGGGCAAGGGGCGGATTCTCCCCTTCCACGATGCAGTCGACCCGGGAGATGTGGACGGCATTCTCGAAACCGCCCAGACAGCGCGGCATGTTATGGTTCACCTCCACGATAATCCTCGTGGCCCGTTCGCACACCGCCATGAGGTGTGACGCCTGCGGACCGAAATTGAAGAACCCGTGCTCATCCATGGGTGCAACCTGGAACATGGCCACATCCACCGCTTCCACGTTTTCACGGTACAGCTTGGGCAGCTCGGAATAACGCATGGGGCTGTAAAAGCCGCACCCCATGTCGATGATCCTGCGGTCGACTCCGGTGCAGTGCCATGAATTCCAGGTAAAGTGCTGCCCGGGATTCGGGATCGAGCAGATTTCCGGCATCCACATGGTTATCCCTCCCCGCACCTTGACGTCCGTCAACTCACGGGCGCGGGCCGCCAGCGCCTTGTCCGTAGCGACCGGATGGCCGACGCAGATGCCGTAATCCACCCAGTCGCCCGATTTCACCATCCTGACCGCTTCCTCTGCCGAAACAAGCTTCTTCTGATACTCCTTGTACGACATCATGTAGTCTCCCTCTGCAGTATTGTATCACGGTGACGGCGCACCGCCCTTCCCCCCCTGCCTTCGATTCAGGAGAAAGGGAAATCCGATATTCATCACATGGAGTATTTTCGACCCTCACAAATCATAAAATGCGGGCGGAACGTGTTCCGCCCAAGAATAAAATATGGAGTGTGGTACCTTAATATGCATTAGCACGTTATATGCCATTTTTTAACCATAAATATCTTCAATTTTTTTGATATTTTATGACATAAAGACTCAATATTGATTTATTGAAATCATCTTGTATTGTATACATGTTTGACACGCTTCTTTTTTTATTCGCTTTATCATAGCATTACAGGTGTTAATTTAATTTACATCTGCAATAGGTACAATCTATCAATTTTTGTGACTTTCATTTTTTTCAATTTCAGGTTTATGTTTCATTCAATACAAGAAAAGAGATGTTCAACCATAAAAGACGGGCGCCCGAGTCATGCGGCGCCCAACACCGAAAAGGAGGATTTTCGGAACAGCGGTAAAAACAGGGATACCTGAATGTCATTCGCTCACGTGGCTCCGGAGAGCGGAATCATCCTGCCGCACACCTACAGAAGAAAGGGACGGCACTCTCCGCAACCGGCACTCCTTCGGCCATCCGCCGCCCATCGGTACAGAGGATTTTCAGAAGAAATAGGCCCAGCGTGCGCCGAAAGTATCGGTGCCGGCGCCGCTCTTTACGGAAAAATCGTTGCGGTATTCAATCATAAACTGATTGTTGGTCCCCACCATCCAGAAGAGTGACGCCCCAAGACCGTGGTTGCTCATGGAGTCATTCTGACGGACTCCCGCGATTTTCGTTTCGCCGCCGTAGTTGTAGAAGTAATCAAGGGAGATATACCACTGCTTGGTCACGTCGTAGCTGAGATGGGTCTCGATTCCCAGCACCGGGTCCTGGGATTTTTTCACATGGGTTGCGCCGGTATAGAAATCGTCATTGTCCGTATAGAATTCGCCGTTCACGATGAAGTCGGCATAGAACCTGTCGCCGAGGCCCTTGACGATGCCCAGTTCCGGCTTGAACGCCCAGCGGTTGTTGCCCATATTGAACGTCCTGTTCTTGTTGTAGTGGCCGATGGGCAGGGTGATGTACGGAGAAAAGCCTACCCAGAACTTTTCCTTGGGGGCATTCACGAACCAGAAGGTAGCAAGGACCGTTGAATCGGCAAGCCCGGAATCCGAGAGGTTTGCAGTGCCGACCGCCGCGCCGTCCAGATGCTGCTCACCGAACAGGATCAGCGCCTGGGGATCGACGGTCAGGCCTCCGTCTCCGTACAGGGCGCTTCCGATGGTGGTGTAGTAGACGGGCCTGAAGATACCGATATTGGCGTTGAGGTTGAAATCATTGCTGACCTTTTTCCCGTTGGAGAAGAGGGTATTTGCCGATATATGCTTGAAATAGGTGCAGAAAAGGAAAGTGCCCGACGGCAGCGGGATATAGTCCCTGGCATTGGCGGCCAGAGAAAGATCGGGTCTCGCCAGCACCGCGGCCAGCAGTGTGAATAGTAGCAGCTTCTTCATTTCTCTTCCTCCGTCATTTCAAAGTGGTTCAACATTCAAGGGACCGGCGGCCTGGGCGCGCCGGGTGATGCGGGGTTCAAGGGGGGCGCCGCCCCCCTCTTCCCGCTTCGGAATCAGGAAGCGACTACATCGCTTCCTGGTAGAGCCGCGTAATATCCTCAATTCTGATCTTGCGGGGATTGAAGAGACAGCAGATGTCCTTAATCGCGTTCTCGGAAAGCACCTTGATATCGCTCTCCTTCACCCCGATTTCCGAGAGGCCTGCGGGGATCCCGACCGCCGCGGAGAGCTTGCGGATTGCGTCGACACCCTTTTCGGCAACTTCCATCGTGGTCAGACCTTCCGGATTGACCCCCATGGCGATTGCGATATCGGCAAATCTCTGGGGGCAGGCGATCAGATTGAACGCACAGCCATGGGGGAGGAGGATGGCGTTGCACACGCCGTGCGGCTTGTTGAGGAGCGCGCCCGGCTGGTGGGCCATGGCGTGGACGATGCCGATTCCGGCGTTGTTGAAGGCCATACCGGCCAGGTACTCGGCGTAGGCCATCTTGTCGCGGGCCTCCAGGTTGTCGCCGTTGGCCACGGCCTGGGGCAGGTACTCGGCCACCAGTTTAATCGCAGCCAGGGCGCACGCGTCGGTCACGGGATTGGCAAGCGCTGCAACGTATGCTTCTATTGCATGGGTGAGGGCGTCCATGCCCGTGGATGCGGTCAGCGCGGGGGGCATCCCCACCATGAGGACGGGGTCGTTGATGGCGACGGTCGGGGTAATTCTGGCTGTGGCGAAGATCATCTTCACGTGAATGTCGGTATTGGTGATAACGGCAAAACGGGTCATCTCGCTGGCGGTGCCGGCAGTTGTGTTGATTGCAATAAAGGGGGGAAGGGGATTGGGCACGCTATCGATTCCTGCGAAATCACGAATGTCGCCGTCATTGGTCGCCACAATGCCGATACCCTTGGCGCAGTCGTGGGAGCTGCCGCCACCCAGGCTGACCAGCATATCGCACTTGTTTTCCCTGTAGGTTTTCAACCCTTCGCGAACGTTCAAATCGGTGGGGTTCGGTTCGGCCCCCCCGAAGATTACCGTGGTCACGCCGGCTTCTTCGAGAAGCTGTTTCATCTGATCGGCAACGCCGAGAGCCACCATTCCCTTGTCGGTGACGAGCAGGGCCTTGGTCCCGCCGAGAAATTTCGCCGTGGCGCCCAATTGCTTCACTGCACCGATACCCATTTTCGTGATGGACGGAATAAAGAAATCAAAAACCTGTTCTGCTAATGCCATTTCATGCCTCCTCATAAGATTTTTTTCATACTTTTCGTTGTTCTTCTGCCGTTTTCTCCGTGATGCCTGTGATCCAGCATACGCTCCCTTTCACCACCTCCATTCTTCCCGGGGATTTCATCTTCCATCCGGGCCCGATGCGGCACCCTTTCCGCCGGCGCGGTTGCGGCGCGGCACCCCGGTTTCGCTTCGCGACGACTACCGCCATACTCTGCCCATGTAGTAGCAGAGGCTGTGCCAAGGACCACGGTGATAAAAAATCGTTTTATTTTGTAAGGTTATGAATTTACGGATTTTTTTGCGGCATGGACCGGTGTCAACGTATTTGCGGGACATACGGGGAGGGGAGGGATTTCACCCTGTAAACAAACGACATAGGTGTCCTGTAAAGGATTTTTACAGATACCAAGATTTTTTCACCCGTGCTGAAGCGCTCCGGCATTGTGCGGATGGCATCACCGGGCGGAGAGGACA